>NZ_JBFAMX010001335.1:0-1004 GCF_040659615.1 Nonomuraea sp. NPDC049784 | reverse complement strand
CCACGGAGGGGCGGGACATCGGCGGGTACAGCCCGTTGGCGGCCACCTCCGCCAGCTCCGACAGCGGCGCGTCGCCGCCCGCGACGGCCAGCGCCTCCATCACCCGCCTGGCAGGGGTGCCCAGGCGGGCCACCCTGGCCCCGACGAGGCTGCGCACCGCCGCGGGTACGCCCGACTCGCCCACGCCGCCGGTGGTGACGGCGTCGCGGTCGCGCAGGTGTGCTCCGGCCAGCTCGATCGCGAACAGCGGGTTGCCCAGGGACAGCTCGTAGGCCCAGCTCAGCTCGGCGTCGGTCAGCGGGCGGCCGGCCGCCTCCGACAGCAGCCTGCCGCAGTCGGCCCTGCTCAGCCGCATCAGCTCCAGGCGCTGCGCCAGGCCGTGGCGCTGCAGGGCCTCCAGCGCGTGCCGGCGGCCATCGTCGGCGGGCAGGTCCTCCTCGCGCCAGGTGGCCAGGAACCGCCACGGCCGTCCGCCCGCCGTCCTGGCCAGGTGGGCGAGCAACTGCGCCGCGCCGCTGTCGGCGGCGTGCAGGTCGTCGAGCACCACGAGCAGCGGCCGGGCCGACAGGTCGGTCAGCAGCGCGGCGACCGCTGCGAAGATGCGCCCGCGTTCCCGCTCCGGGTCGTCGTCCAGCGGCGGTACCAGCCCCAGCGGGCAGCAGGGCCGCCAGCTCGGGGTACTGCGAGCCGATCGCCGCCCGCTCGCCCGCGGGCCGGTCGGCGAGGTAACCCTCCAGCGCCTCCACCCAGGCTCCGTACGGCGTCTGGCCCTCGGCCTCGTGTCCCGCGCCCCACAGCACCAGCGCCCCCGCGGCCGCGTGCCGGTGGGCGGCCTCGGTGACGAGGCGGGTCTTGCCCACGCCCGCTTCCCCGCTGACCAGCACCAGCGGCGCGGCGGCCGGTCGTCCCGGGCCCACCAGCTCGGCTGCGTGCTCGCGGCCGACCAGGCCGAGCCGGAAGGGACGGCGGGCCTGCGGGGGCAGCGGCGGCGGGCGCTCGCCGGC
>NZ_JBFAMX010001334.1:0-1005 GCF_040659615.1 Nonomuraea sp. NPDC049784 | reverse complement strand
GGTGAAGGCCGCGCGGTGATCCTCGGCCCATGTCCGGTACGTGCGGGGCGGCCGCCCGAGGGCCTTCTCCACGTCGTCGGTCAGCCGGGCGTTGCCGCCCCGCAGGACCAGTTCGGCCCCGTTGAGCGCGACGTCGACGAACCCGGGGTTACGCCCGGCGGCGAGCAGCTGCTGCCGGTAGGCGTCCAGCGAGATGTCCACCGTCTCCAGCTCACGTCCCAGCGCCTCGCCCAGCTGCCCGACGACGTCCGGGACGCTCAGCAGCCCGGGCCCGGTCAACGTCAGCACCAGCCCGGCCAGGTCGCCGGACGTCAGGGCCCGCACGGCGACCTCAGCGATGTCGCGCGGGTCGATGTAGCCCTCCGTCCCGGTGCCCGTCATGTTCGGGATCGGCTGCCCCGCCCGGATCAAGGGGGCCCAGAACAGGGTGTTGGAGGCGAAGCGGGTGGGCCGCAGCACCGTCCACCCCATCCCGCTCGCCCGGAGCGCCTGCTCCCCCGGCAGGTGCCAGTCACCCACCTTTACGTGCTCGCCGGTGCCGATGGCCGAGAGCTTCACGGCCTTTCGCATGCCTGCCGCGCGCGCGGCGGCGAGCGCCGCCTCGTCGTGGCGGATGATCTCCGGGCCGGGAGCGCTGAGCAGGAACAGGGTGCCGGCTCCCGCCGCCGCCTGCGCCAGGGACGCGGGGTCGTCGAAGTCGCCTCGTACGGCCTCGACGCCGGGCAGTGCGGGGACTCGCGACGGCTCCCGGGTCATCGCCCGCACCCGCTCACCACGAGCCGACAACAACCGGAGCACTTCACCGCCGATGGTGCCCGTGGCACCTGTGACAAGAATCATGCCTGGCATGCTGTCAGCGCACCCACCGGCACTTATAGGAAGTTCCGGCACGACGCCGGGCGCCGGATAGCGTGGGGTCATGAGCATCCCGCCCGAAAGGCTGCGGCCCTGGGTCGGCGAGGTCACCGTGCTGGCGGGTCACGGGCCCGACGATCGGCTGGTGCA
>NZ_JBFAMX010001333.1:0-1006 GCF_040659615.1 Nonomuraea sp. NPDC049784 | reverse complement strand
CCCGCCGACCCGCGCCCGGCCGCACAGGCCACTGGTGGGGTCGGCGGGTTGCCGCTCCTGTGGGGTGAACCAGTACGGGCGGTGCTGCCAGGGATAGGACGGCAGCGGGACGATCTCGCCCTGTGGATACCACGCCGACCAGTCCACCGCGACGCCCCGGCAGTGCAGCTCGGTCAGCGTGGCGAGCAGCGACTCCCAGGGCGGCTCGTCGCGCCGGACGGAGGCCAGGACGGCCGGCCGCGCGGACCCGCCCCCGGGCACCGTGCGGTCGATCGAGTACGTCAGCACCGGGTGCGCGCTGATCTCCAGGAACACACCGAACCCGCGCTCGGCCAGGTCCTGGACCGCGGGCCGGAAACGCACGGTCTGCCGCAGATTGCGCACCCAGTAGGCGGCGTCGACGGCCGGGTTCCACGCGCCGGCGTCCACGGTGGACACGAACGGGACGGCCGGCGTGCGTGGTGTGATGCCGGCCAGTTGCTCCCCCAGCTCGGCCAGGATGGGTTCGACCAGTTCTGAGTGGCCGGGCACCCGAGTGGTGAGGCGGCGGCAGCGGATCCCCTCGGCCTCGCAACGTTCGGTCAGGGCGGTCAGCGCCTCGTCCGGTCCGGAGACGACGACCTGGCCGGGTGCCGCATCGACGGCGATCGCGAGGCCGCCGCCGGTCGACTCCCGCATCGCGCGCTCGTACGGCATCTCCACCGACATCATGGCGCCGCGGCCGGTCAGGGTCTGCAGGAGCCGGGCCCGCCGGCAGATCACCCGTACGGCGTCCCGCAGGTCCAGCGCACCGGCGACGTACGCGGCCGCGACCTCGCCCGCGCTGTGCCCTACGACGGCGTCGGGCGTGACGCCGCAGGACCGCCACCAGGCGGCCAGCGCGATCTGCACGGCGAAGGCGGTCGGCAGCAGGACGTCCGCCCGGTCCTCGGGCACGAACCACACGGACCTGGTCAGCATGCGGCCGTACGGGCTGCCGCTGCGCGACCTGCCCGGCATCACCGAG
>NZ_JBFAMX010001332.1:0-1006 GCF_040659615.1 Nonomuraea sp. NPDC049784 | reverse complement strand
AACGTCTACTTGGCCCGCGTTGACCGGGGGAGACGTAGCGTTCGGGTGATGCCCGATCGGCTGCCATGGGAGTCCTCTGGGTCCGGACCAGCGCCTCGTGGCCCTCGGCGTCCCGCAGCTCCTTGATGTCGACCCCGGCGTTGAACCCGCGCCCCTCGGCCCGCAGCACCACCACCCTGGTCTCCGGCTCGTCCCCGGCCCGCCGGACGGACTCCGCCAGCTCCTGCCAGCCCCGCACGGTCAACGCGTTCACCGGCGGCACGTCCACCACGACCTCGGCGAGCGGCCCGCTCCGCAGCGTGATCCCCATCCACGCTCCCGTCTGGTTGCACCTAACGCTTGCTTGGTACGGTAGCACTCGTGACCGTGACTTACGACTACACGGGCAAGGCCGTCCTGGTGACCGGCGGCACCAAGGGCATCGGCGCCGGGATCGCCCGCGCCTTCCGGGAAGCGGGCGCCGACGTGACGGTCTGCGCCAGGCACGACCCCGCCGCCCCGATCCCAGGGATGCGGTTCGTGCGGGCGGACGTGCGTGTGCCTGAGGACGTCGAGCGGGTCATCTCCGGGTTCGACCGGCTGGACGTGGTGGTCAACAACGCGGGCGGCTCGCCGTACGCGCCACTGGACGGCACCTCGCCGCGCCTGCACGCCCACGTCATCGAGCTCAACCTCACGGCCCCGCTGCTGGTCTCGCAGCGCGCGTACCCGCTGCTCGCCGCCGCCGGCGGGGCGATCGTGATGATCGGCAGCGCCGGCGGCGCGCGCCCCTCACCCGGCACCTCCGCGTACGGCGCCGCCAAGGCCGGGCTGCACCACCTGGCCCGCTGCCTGGCCGCCGAGTGGGCCCCTGAGGTGCGCGTCAACACGGTCGTCGTCGGCCTCGCCGCAACCGACAACGCCTCCTCCCACTACGGCGGCCGCGAGAACGGGATGGGGGCGGCCATCCCGGCGGGCCGGATGGCGACGCCCGCCGACGTGGCCGGCGCGTGCTTGTGGCTGGCCG
>NZ_JBFAMX010001331.1:0-973 GCF_040659615.1 Nonomuraea sp. NPDC049784 | reverse complement strand
GCCACGGCGGGTGCTCCACCGGCGCGCCGGCCAGCCGGCCGGCCACGAAGGTGAACAGCAGGAAGCGATCCGTCAGGAAGCTCGCGATGCCGTCCCGCTCGCCCTGCTCCAAGGGCAGCCCCGCCGTCACGTCCGCGTCGCACCACGCCCTGCCGCGCTTCGGCCAGATCCGGCGGCACCGGTAGCGCGTGTGGGCGCCGTCGGAGCGTACCGACATGTCAGACCAGAAGTACGGCAGCCAGTAGCCGGCGCGGCCCCCGAGCGCGGCTGCGAGGCGACCTGCGTCCAGCGACAGGAACCAGACCCCGCTGCGCCCGCGGCCGTCGCGGACGTAGGTCCGCACGTTGGTCTCCGGAAAAGTGCACAGCCCCGGCAGGGTGGGCGCGCCGGGCACGCGTACCTCTTCCATGAGGAACGGAGTCAGACCCACCCAGGCCACCCCGTCGTAGGTCTCGACCGTGAGACAGTCCGGCACCAGACGCCGCACGAGGTCCGGCGGGTAGCGCCAATGGATGAAGGTGATGTCCGACCAGCGGTGGTACATCACCGGCCGGGCGACACGAGGAGACGGCAGCACCTCGCATATCTGCCCGTCACCGGCGCCGCCACTCACGCCGAGCGCCCGCGGTCACTCATGGGCAGGGTCGCCTCGAGCCGGTGGTGGTGGTCCCGCGACGTGGTCGTGAGGCCGCCGCCGCGGGCTGCGAGGCGTTCGGTGAGGTTGGCGACTCCCTGACCGGGATCGGATGGGCGGCCGGTGACGCCGTCGTTGGCCACGCGGAGGCGTACGTGGTCGCCGGAGGCGGACAGGGCGATCGTCACGTGGCGTGCCTCGCTGTGCCGCAGCACGTTGGTGACCGCCTCGCGAACCACGACGGCGAGCAGGGCATCATCGGTGCCGTCGGTCAGGAGCGCGGGGTCGGCGTCGATCCGCACCGTCGCGCCGGTCGCCTCCAGGACCTCGCGGGCCGAG
>NZ_JBFAMX010001330.1:0-1020 GCF_040659615.1 Nonomuraea sp. NPDC049784 | reverse complement strand
CCTGGCGGCCGAGCTCGCCGCCGGGCACACCGGCCCGCGCGCGATGCGCCGCTACGGGGTACTGACCCAGTCCTTCATCGCCGCGATGGCGCTGGCCGTCCTGGCCTCCAGTCTGGGCCTGCTGTGGGTGGCTATCGAGGCGACCACGATCCTGACCGCCTTTCTGGTCGGTCACCGGCGCACCCGCCAGGCCACGGAGGCCGCCTGGAAGTACGTGGTCATCTGCTCGGTCGGCATCGCGCTCGCGCTGCTGGGCATCGTCATGGTCCACTACGCCGGCACGCACGTCAGCGTGGCCTCCCTGGACTGGGCGGTGCTGGTCGAGCACGCGAACCGGCTCGATCCCGGCGTGATGCGCATCGCGGTCATGCTGCTCGTGCTCGGGTTCGGCACCAAGGCTGGGCTGGCGCCGATGCACGCCTGGCTGCCCGACGCGCACAGCCAGGCCCCGGCTCCGGTGTCGGCGCTGATGTCAGGGGTGCTGCTGTCGGTGGCGTTCTACGCCATCCTGCGCGTCAAGGTCATCGCCGATGTGACTCTCGGCGGCGGGTTCACCCGGGCGCTGCTCGTCATCGTGGCGCTGGCCTCCCTGGCCGTGGCCGCGTTGCTGCTGCTCGGGCAGCGCGACTACAAGCGGCTGCTGGCCTATTCCAGCATCGAGCACATGGGCCTGGTCGCCCTCGGCGCGGCGATCGGCAACTCCCTCGCCCTGGTCGCCGTCCTGCTGCACATCCTCGGGCACGGGCTCGGCAAGTCGGTGTTGTTCCTGTCCGCAGGACAGCTGCACCAGGCGCTCGGCACCAGCCGGATCCACGCTGTACGCGGCCTCATGGCCACAGCGCCGATGCTGGCCGGGGCGTTCGCGCTGGGGCTGCTGGCCTTGCTCGGCCTCCCGCCGTTCAGCCTGTTCGCCAGCGAGCTGGGCATCGCGCGGGCGGGCTTCGCCGCCGGGCTGGGCTGGGCGATCGCGGTGGCTCTGGTGCTGATGCTGGTCATCGTCGCCGCCATCGGGCGCCACAG
>NZ_JBFAMX010001329.1:0-1022 GCF_040659615.1 Nonomuraea sp. NPDC049784 | reverse complement strand
CGCCGCGCTGCGGCAGGCGCTGGTGGCCCTGACCGGCGCGGACACATCGGCCTCCGGCGCGTTCTCGCGCTTCAGCAACCGCGAGGCCGTCACGATGATCCCGTTCAACGGCACGGCAGGGGAGCCGGTCCCCTTCACCGTCCCCGAACGCGACCCGGAGCCGGTGCTCGCCGAGATCAGGCGGTTCGCGGAGGGGCTGAGCGCGGCGGGCGGCACCGCGATCTACGACAGCCTCAGAGCCGCCTACGACCGTGCGCCCGCGTCCGGCCACTACGCCTCGATCGTGCTCATGACCGACGGCGAGAACACCAACGGCTCCGACTACGCCGCCTTCGAGGCGTACTACCGGTCGCTGCCGGAGGAGCGGCGCCGGGCGCCGACGTTCGTGGTGCTGTTCGGGGAGAGCGACGTGGCGGAGATGCGCAAGGTGGCCGAGCTGACCGGCGGTGCCGTGTTCGACGCCCGTTCGACGTCGTTGGGCGCCGCGTTCAAGGAGATCCGTGGCTATCAGTGATCGGGTGCTGCGTTACCTGGGCTCGACCAGGAACATCGTCGGCTGCTGCCTGGGGCTGCTCGGCCTGCTGGCCCACTTCCTGGGGCTGGCGGGCACGTTCTGGCCGGTGGTCGTGGCCGCTCTGTACGGGGTGGGCGCGCTGCTCGCCCCGCCGGACCGCGTCCGGCTGACGATCTCGCACGCCGAGGTGGAGACGCTGGCACTGCGCGCCGACCTGGACGGGCTGCTCCGGCGGATCGACGGGCGCTTCCCAGCGGACGTGCACGCCGCCGTGGACGCGCTGGCCGACGTCCTCAGGGGTGTGCTGGCCAGGGCCGAGCAGCTCACCTCCTCGCCCGACCAGCTCCACGTGGTGTCGCAGACGATCCGCCGCTACCTGCCCGCCGGCCTGGAGGCGTACGCGAACCTGCCCCGCGGCTACGCCCTCGCCCGGCGGGCCGAGCGGGAGCGCAGCGCGCACGAGGAGCTGCTCGCCCAGATCGCGCTGCTCGACGCCGAGCTGCGCAAG
>NZ_JBFAMX010001328.1:0-1023 GCF_040659615.1 Nonomuraea sp. NPDC049784 | reverse complement strand
CGGCCGAGGAGAGCGCTGCCCTCAATACCGCGGTACGGCTCGCGGCGGACGCGGCCGTCGGCGACCCGATCATCCCCGATGTGATCAGCGTGCTCCGGCAGGGCCCGCAGCCGTTGCGTGAACGCATCCTCGCCACCCGTGACAGCGACTACATCGCTGCCACGCGTTCGCTGATCTCCGCGTTGGAAAACCTGATCGGCGGCCCGTTGGCCGGAATGTTCGACCGGCCGACCTCGGTGCAACTGGATCTGTCCCGTCCGGCGTTGTCCCTGGATGTCTCCGTGCTGCGCTCGGCTGGCGAGCACGTGGCTGCTGCCGGGCTCCTGGCTTGCTGGGCCTACAGCTACGGCGCGGTCGACATCGCGCGTGCCTTCGGGGTGCTGCCCCGGCCGCTCGTGCTGCCGCTGGATGAGATGTGGAAAGTGCTGCGCAGCGGCCCCGGCATGGTCGACGCCATGGATGCGATCACCCGCCTGAACCGCTCGCACGGCGAGATCTCCTTGATGAGCACCCACTCGGTGCGGGACCTGGAAGCCCTGCCCACGGAGGAGGACCGGGCCAAGGCGGCAGGGCTGATGGAACGCTGCGACATTCTCATCCTGGCCGCCATGTCGGTGGGCGAGCTTCGCCGCATCAGCGCGCAGAAGGCGCTGACCAGCGCCGAAATCGATTTGATCGCTTCCTGGGCGGCCTCCACCAGCACCGGATTGGACGGCACCACCCAGATCCACCCTGGCCGCGGCAAGTATCTGATCAAGATCGGCCAACGGCTCGGCGTGCCGGTCCGGATGCAGCTGACCCCGCTCGAGCAGCGCCTGTACTACACCGACGGAGCCATCCACACCCCCGGCGCACGCTCAGGAGGCGGTCATGCTCGGTGAGCGCAGCGCCCACTCCGAACTCACGCCCTGGATCCTGGCCGGCGCCATCGTCACCAGCGTGACGCTGACCGCGCTGGTCTGGCTCGGCGGCACCTTGGGGGCGCTGGCCACCGGCGCGGGATGGCAGCCGCCGCCCTTCAGC
>NZ_JBFAMX010001327.1:0-1030 GCF_040659615.1 Nonomuraea sp. NPDC049784 | reverse complement strand
CGCCGGGGCCGCCCCGGCGGTTGCCGGTGGACCGCGCCGCGCTGGGGCGCGGCGAGGTGCGGGCCGTCGAGTCCGGCCCCGGCGTGCTCGGACGTGCCGCCGAGTCCGGGCCGGCGCTGGTCCTCGTCGGGTGCGGCGTTCCGGCCGGGCAGGACGTGCAGGTGGTCGACCCGGACAGCGGGAAGGTCCGCCCGCCGGGACGGGTCGGCGAGCTGTGGGTGTCCGGTCCGAACATTACCGCCGGCTACTTCCGCCGGCCGGAACGCACCGCTGCCACGTTCGTCCCCGACCTCGACGGCCGGCCCGGCCCCTGGCTGCGCACTGGAGACCTGGGCTTCCTCGACCAGGGCGAGATCTTCGTCGTGGGGCGGCTCAAGGACCTGATCATCATCGACGGGCGCAACCACCATCCGGCGGACGTCGAGCAGACCGCCGAGCAGGCGCACCCGGCCATCGCGGCGGCGGGCGTCGTGGCGACCTCCGTGGACACCGCCGAGGGGGAGGCGCTCGTGGTGCTCGCCGAGGTCGACCGGCGCGCCCCCGGCTTCACGCCGGCGGCGGTGCGTACCGCGGTGCGCCGAGCCGTCACCGACCGCCACGGCGTGTCGCCGCACGACGTCGTGCTGGTCCGCCGCGGCGCACTGCCACGCACGACCAGCGGGAAGGTGCAGCGACGCCGGGGCCGCCGGCTCTATCTGGACGGCGCCTTCGCGGACGATCCGGCAGCCGTCGAAGCGGGGGTGGGGAACTGATGGCGAGCGGGGAACCGAACGGCCTCCCGGAGACGGCCGCGGGGAGGCTCAGCCCGGTGGTGTTGCAGGGCTGGTTCGTGGAGAGGATCGCGGCCGCCGCCGGGGTGGCGCGCGACGAAGTCGACCCGGAGGCGAGTTTCCGGGACCTGGGGCTTTCCTCGCGGATGCTGGTCTCGCTGCACGGAGCCCTGGAGGACAGGCTCGGCCGTACGGTGCCGGCGGCCGTCGTCTGGGAGCACGGCAGCCCGGCGCGGCTGGCGCGCTTCCTCTGCGCGGAC
>NZ_JBFAMX010001326.1:0-1030 GCF_040659615.1 Nonomuraea sp. NPDC049784 | reverse complement strand
TGGCGGTCGGCGGCGAGTGGGGCGGGGCCGCGCTCATGGCGGTCGAGCACGCGCCGGAGGGCAAGAAGACCTTCTACGGCGGCTTCGCCCAGCTCGGCAACCCGGCGGGCGCGCTGCTGGCCACCGGCGCGTTCAGCCTGATCACCCTGTTCGGCGATGACGCGCTGCACTCGTGGGGCTGGCGGGTGCCGTTCATCATCTCGGCCGTGCTGGTGCTGGTCGGCCTGTTCATCCGCCTCCGCGTCGAGGAGTCGCCCGTCTTCGAGCAGACCGACAAGACCGGGGTGCCGATCAAGGAGGTCTTCCGCACGTCGTGGCGGTCGGTGCTGCTCGGCATCGGCACGCTGCCCGTGGCCATCGGCGGCTACTACATCCTCACCACGTTCCTGCTGTCGTACGCCACGGGCCCGTCCGTCGGCGAGACCGAGCAGCTCATTCTGAACGGCCTCAGCTTCGCCGCGTTCGTCGAGCTGGTCGCCACGCTCGGCATCGCCTGGATGGGTGACAGGTTCGGCGGGCGCAAGGTGGCCATCTGGTTCCTGATCATCACTGCGGTGCTGGCCGTGCCGCAGTTCGCGGTGCTCGGCTCGCACAGCACGTTCCTGATCTTCCTGATGCTCGGCCTGATGCGGCTGGCCACCTCGGGCACGTACGGGCCGATGGCCGCCATCCTGTCCGAGATGTTCCCGCCGCACGTCCGCTACACCGGGATCTCGCTCGCCTACCAGGGCGCCGGCGCGATCTTCGGCGGACTGTCCCCGCTGGCCGCCACCGCTCTGGTCGGCGTGTACGGCGGCGCCGCCTGGCCGGCCGTGGCCCTGCTCGTCGCGATGTGCGCGCTCAGCGTGCTCTGCCTGGCCGTGGCGCCCCGCCACCGCGACCGCGTGCCGGCCGCTCCCATCACCATCGAATAGGAGAGTGCATTGTCCACCACCGTCATCACCGGCGGGAGGGTCGTCACCATGGACCCCTCGAACGCGTACGCGCAGGCCGTGGCCGTGCGCGACGGCCGCGTCCTGGCCGTCGGGCG
>NZ_JBFAMX010001325.1:0-1031 GCF_040659615.1 Nonomuraea sp. NPDC049784 | reverse complement strand
CGCACTCGCGCACCGTGGCGGCCACACACGCCCTGCCCTGGGTTCAGCCCCCTGCCGATGCAGCCTCGCTAGCCTGGGCAGAAAATGTGCTGCGCCGGATGACGGAGGCCGACCGGCCGGTGACCAAGGCGCTCGTGGTCGACGCGGACAACACGTTGTGGGGCGGTGTGTGCGGTGAGGTCGGGCCGCAGAACGTGGATGTCGGCGGACCGTACCGGCAGGTTCAGCAGTTCTTACGTCGGCAGCACCAGTCCGGCCGCACGCTCGCCTTGTGCTCACGTAACAACCTCGATGATCTGCGCGCTGTGTTCGCCGCCCACCCCGGGATGCCGCTGAGCTTGGACGATTTCGCGGCCGTGCACGCCAGCTGGGGCTACAAGTCGGACGCGGTGACCGCGATCGCCGAGGAGCTGGGCTTCGCCATCGAGAGCTTGGTGTTCCTCGACGACAGCCCCGCGGAGCGGGCCGAGGTCGCCCAGCGGCATCCGGCGATGACCGTGGTCGACCTCCCCGCGGATCCGAACGCCGTCCCGAACGCGCTCCACGCCACCTGGCAGTTGGCCCTCGACGCCACCACCACTGAAGAAGACCGAGCTCGCGGCCTGATGATCAGCCAGGAAGCCGCACGCCGAGCCGTCGCCGACCAGGTCCCTGATCGTGGTGCCTACCTGCGCGAGCTGAACCTGCAGGTGGAGATCTCACCGGCGACAGGTGCCGACGTCGAGCGGATCTCTCAACTGGCCGTGCGGACGACCCAGTTCAACCTCCTCCTGCGCCGCCACACCCCGGTCACCGTGAGCCAGCTCCTCCTCAGGCCGGGCATTGCGATCACTGTTCGCGTGCGTGACCGGTTCGGTGACTATGGGCTGGTCGGGTTCGCTTTCGCCGAAGCCGATGCCGCCGCTGGTATCTTGCGGGTCAGGGACTTCTTTCTCAGTTGCCGGGCCCTGGGGCGCAACGTGGAGTGGCGCCTGCTTCAGGCCCTGGCGGAACGGGCGGCCGCCGCTGGCCTGAACGCGGTGGAACTGCGC
>NZ_JBFAMX010001324.1:0-1035 GCF_040659615.1 Nonomuraea sp. NPDC049784 | reverse complement strand
GCTCGGCGGGGGAGCTCACGCCGCAGCCCCAGGTCGGGCCGAAGTTCTGGCTCACGACGGTGGTGACCCCGGCCGCGAGTGCGGCCTGCAGGATGCGCGGGGAGACGAGGTGGACGTGGGTGTCGACGATGCCGGGGGTGGCGATGAGGCCTTCCCCGGCGATGATCGTGGTGCTGGTGCCCACGACGACGTCGACCGCGGCCAGGGTGTCCGGATTCCCGGCCCGGCCGATCGCGTGGACTCGGCCGGCCTTGATACCGATGGACACCTTGCGGACGCGGGCGACCGGGTCGAGCAGGACCACGTTGGACACGACGAGATCGCAGGTGTCGAGGACGGGTTCGGCCTTCATGTGCATGCCGTCGCGGGCGGTTTTGGCGTAGCCGGTCACGAACTCCTCACCGCGCAGCTGCGCGTCGTCCTCCACGTGCAGGATCAGGCCGGTGTCGGCCAGGCGGATGCGGTCGCCGGTGGTGGGACCGTGGAGCTCGGCGTAGCGTGGGCTGTTCACGCGGGGTGGCCTTCCTGTTCGGTGGCGCAGCCGGTGTCGAGGTAGCCGTCGGCGCGGGCGCGGCGCAGCGCCTGCTCGCGGGCGCCGGGCGCGTCCAGGGGACCGTCGACGAGGCCGGCGAATCCGATGACGACGCGGTCGCCGCCCAGCGGGGTGAGCGCCACGGGCCGCGTGGTGCCGGGGTCGAAGACGGTGACCTGGCCGACCTGGAGGGCCAGGCGGGTGCCGTAGGCGCGGGCGCGGTCGAAGGCGAGCGCTCGGTTGACCTCGAAGAAGTGGTAGTGGCTGCTGACGCTGATGGGCACGCCGCCGGTGTTGGTGACCATGATCGTGACGGGGTCGGCCTGTTCAGTGACGGCGGCAGGGGCGGCCAGGATGGCGCCGGGTGCGGCCTGGGGGTCGTCGGTAGCCGTGATGGGGTGGGTGATGACGATGAGCTTGGTGCCGTCGTCGAAGACGGCTTCGACCTGGATCTCGCTGAGCAGGTGCGCGACGCCGGGCAGCACGTCGGCGGCGGTGAGGGC
>NZ_JBFAMX010001323.1:0-1037 GCF_040659615.1 Nonomuraea sp. NPDC049784 | reverse complement strand
CCTCGCGTCCGGCCACGAGCTGCCCCGCCCAGTACGACACCACTCCCAGGCAGTGGGTGAGCAGCGCGTACGGCGAGTTGGCGCCGGGGAGCGGCGGTCTGGTGTTGGCCAGCCGGTCGCCGAGACCGGCGACGATGCCGGTCATCCCGTCCAGGGCGCGGTCGACGTAGTAGAGGTAGTCGTCATCGCTGATCACATGGGGCTCCTGCGTGATAGGTGCGGTAACCGGCTTAGTAGGTGTACGCAAGATTGCGGCAGCGATATGTAACCTGTCAAGATGGTGTCGTGAGCTTCATCTTCGTCAGCGGCAACCTCGCCCTCGACTTCATGGGCACACTCAAGTGGCGACGCACTGAACCGGAGGAGCTCCTGGTCACCCCCGCCGATCTCGGCCGATGGGCCGTCGAGGCAGGGGTGACGAGCGAGGAGCCGATCGTCGACGCAACGGACATGCGGAGGATGCGCGCGCTACGGGAGGCCGTCTACCGGCTGGTGACAACGGCCATGGACGGGCGCCCCTGGCCCGACGACGACCTGCACGTTGTCAACGAGGAGGCCGCCGGGGCACCGCCGCGGATGAGGCTAACGCCGGCGGGCCTCGTGCGTTCCGGAGACGCGGGGGCGGTTGCCTCGAGCGTGGCCCGCTCGGCGGCCGAGCTGCTCAACGAGCTCGGCGAGCTGCGCATCCGGGAGTGTGCTCTGGAGGAATGCACGCGCATCTTCATCGACCGCTCCCGGGGCGGCAACCGCCAATGGTGCGGCATGGAGGAATGCGGTAACCGTGTCAAGGTTGCCAACTATCGTTTCCGCAAGAACAAGGCCGCGACGTGAACCGTGCGGGCACACCCATGATGCGCCGAAGGAGGCGGCGCCAGCGCTCTCAGACTGGCCAACTAGCGCTCCCAGAGGCCATCTATCGCTCACAGCCTCAACTGAACCGCACCCCGCCTGCAGAAAGCTGGTCTGTGTCGGTGGCCACCACTATCGTGGAAGGCCACGGCAAGCCACGCACGCCGTTCGTCGCCGCCGAGCGCCCA
>NZ_JBFAMX010001322.1:0-1047 GCF_040659615.1 Nonomuraea sp. NPDC049784 | reverse complement strand
CGGCGGCGGCCGTGCCCGCGAGGATCAGCAGCGGGATGAGCAGCCAGCCCCCGCCCAGGACCAGCCAGTCGATGTCGAATCCGGGCTCGGGCTCCACCAGGGCGGCGGCTCCGATGGGCATCCAGAGCGACGCGACGGCGGCGGCCACCACCGCGAGCGTGGCCCCCGCGACCGCGGCGAGGAACGGGCCGGCGGACGCGGCGGTGATGGCCTGCCGGGGTGTCATCCCGACCGCTCGCAACAGCCGCAGGTCCGCCATGGTCGCCGCCGTGTAGCGGGCGATCGACTGGCCGATGAGCACGATGGCCGCGGCCAGCGCGGCCAGCCCGAAGCTCAGCAGCGAGGCGGCCTCGACGTGGTTCAGGTTGCGGGCCGGCACGGTGGACTTCAGCTCCCAGTCCCAGATGTCGATGTCGCTGCGCTTGCTGACGACGGTCAGGTCGTGGCGGAACGCCTCCAGCCCCGCGCGGCCGTCCTTCAGCCGTACGAGCGCGTTGATGTTGCCCTGGGTGCCGAGGAAGTTCTCCTTGTACGTGTTGTACAGAGCGGGTGTGGGCACGACGACTCCCTTGTCGCCGACGACCTTGTCGGAGAACCAGGGTGACCGGACGACGCCGACGATGGTCGCCGGGATGCGGGGACCCTCGGGCGGCTCGGACGCGAGATCGTACTCATCACTGGCCGCCTGCGCCTTGGACATCAGCTCCAGCGTGATCTTGTCGCCCACCTTCTTGTGGTAGGTGACCAGGAACTGGGAGCTGACCATCACCTCGTCCACCCTGTCGGGCCGCGCCATGCGTCCTTCGATCACCACCGGGCGCTCGATGGTGTTCAGCGCGTTCCCGTCGACGGGCGGGAAGGAGGAGATCTCGTCGGAACCGGGGATGCCCGCCACCCCGAACCCGGACACCGGGAACTGGGTCAGCGTCTCGACCTCGGGCAGCGCCGCCACGGCCGCCCAATCGAAGCCCGGCTGGTTGGGCAGCACGACGACGGTGAGCGGCAGCGTGCGCGCGGCCAGCCGGTCGATCGCGGTGTCGCCGCGCC
>NZ_JBFAMX010001321.1:0-1048 GCF_040659615.1 Nonomuraea sp. NPDC049784 | reverse complement strand
CGCCGCACACGGGTCAACACCAGCTCCAGGCGCAGCCCGCGCTCGCGCTCGCCGAGCAGATGTCCTTCGTCGACGACCACGAGCGCGAGCCGCTCGGCCAGGTCGGGGTCGTTGCGCAGCAGCAGGTCGAACTTCTCGCTGGTGACCACCAGCACATCGGTATCGGCGATCAGGTGCAGCTCATAGCCCACGTGCTCGGCGCCGCCGAACAGCCCGGACACGCGTAAGGCCAGCGGGGCCAGGCTGTCGGTCAGGTGCCGCTCGATCTCGGCGGCCAGCGCGCGGGAGGGCACGATGTAGACGGCGAGTTTGGGCATCCGGCCCGGGGGCGCCGGGGCGGCCAGGGCGTGCAGGATGGCCCATTCGGCCACCTGGGTCTTACCGGCCGAGGTGGGCATGGTGACTGTCAGATGCGGCTGATCACCGGCCAGCAGTCCGGCGTCGAGCACCTGCCGCTGGGAGGGCCAGACCTGCACCATCGGCGGCCGCGCCAGCGCCCGGGCACGCAGGTGTCGCTCCCACAGCGCATTCCAGGTGGGGGCTCGGCGCAGCAGCCGCCACGGTGAGGTGGCCACGGCGTCCTCCACGACGTGGGCGAGGTTGTCCAGCAGCACCCAGGTGTCGACGACGTTGGCATGCAGCACCAGCCGGGCGGCCTGCTGCAGGTCGGCCAACGCGGCGCGGCCAGCCGCCTGCTCGCCGCGCCGCCAAAACCGCACCAGCGCTCGTGCGGCGCGGCCCAGCAGTCCGTAGGCGGCCAGCACCGCGGCGTCGGCATGATCCAGCGGTTCGGCGCCGGCCTGGGCGAGCACGCGCTGGCCTAAGGCCGGGAGCGTGTCCTCGGCCAGGGCGCTGAGCCGGGCCACCTCGGCCAGGTCGCGCCGCAGAATGACGCCGACCAGCGCGGCGATCCCGGCGGGCGCGGCGTGCGAGACGACCTCGACCGCCGCCGGGGCGCTGCCCGCGGCCAGGTCGATTTCGGCGAGGTAGTCGCCGGCGAGCTTGGCGGCGTTGGCCTGGTAGCCGGCCAGGCTCCAGGTGGAGGCGG
>NZ_JBFAMX010001320.1:0-1048 GCF_040659615.1 Nonomuraea sp. NPDC049784 | reverse complement strand
GCCTCTGGTCGCTGGTCCACGCCGAACGGGCGGCCCTGGCGGCCAACCCCGGCGCCCGGCGGCCGAGCTGTCAGGAGCGCGGGTGACGGTCTCCATTACGGGGTAGTTGACCAGCAAGAACGCGTACTGTGACGGAGCCGGCGCGGGGGTTGGCATGGATTACGAGCAGTTCTTCAAGATCGTGGAGCAGCAGATCGGCGGGGGGAGCCAGGCCGTGGAACGGGCTGTGCAGGCCACGCTCCGAACCCTCGCTGAGCGGCTCTCGAAGGGGCAGAGCCGGGATCTCCAAAGAGAGCTGCCTCCCGAGTTGATGCCCTGGCTCTACACCGACACGGACGCCGATACCTTCGACGTCGACGAGTTCCTGCGGCGCGTCGCCGAACGCGAGGGTGTGGACCTCGACACAGCAGACCGGCACGCCCGTGCGGTCTTCTGGGCGATCGGGCAGGCCGCGAGCCCCGACGAGATCGCCGATATGGTGGCCGAACTCCCGGACGACTTCGAGCCCCTGGTCGCGGAGGCCCAACGGCGGTTCGTCGAGATCGTGCCGGTCGAGGAGTTTCTGGCCAAGGTCGCGAAACGGACCGGGCTCGACCCCGAGAGCGCACGCCGGGCCACCGAGGCGGTGCTGGAAACGCTCGCCGAGCGCATCGCTCCGGGCGAGGTCGACGACCTGATCAGCCAGATCCACGTCCACCTGCACCCGCCGCTGAAGCGCGGCAAGGCCGCGGGCACCGGCCGGGCGGCGCGCATGTCCGTGGACGAGTTCGTGCAGCGGATCGCCGAACGGGAGGGCGCCTCGCCGGCGATGGCTCGCGAGCACGCCCAGGCCGTCTTCGGTGTGCTGCGCGAGTCGATCTCCAGTGAGGAGTACTTCGACGTGACCGCGCAGTTGCCCAACGAATACTGGCAACTGCTGCCCCGCCCCTAGGGATCTCCTCCGGCGCGGACCACCTTCAGGTCGCCGAACGCACAGGGTTGATCGCCGCCCGCCGCCGAGGCGTGAGGAGCGCCGGTCAGAGGCGAAGCGCGGCGCCCAGCCCGCGGA
>NZ_JBFAMX010001319.1:0-1048 GCF_040659615.1 Nonomuraea sp. NPDC049784 | reverse complement strand
GGCTCTGGCGCACTTTCGGTGGTGACGGAACGTGATTGTTCGTGTCGGTACATGGCTATCTCGGGGTGCTGTGTCAGCGTGACGCCGGTGTGACGTAAGGGATCTTGCGGGGCTGGTGTTCCCGCAACTGGCTGGCCTGGTCATCGGCAGCGTTCAGTCCGGGGCCGGGGCGATCGTGGTGCATGTCGCGTCCACCGGCGCGCCGGTGGCGTGTCCCGGCTGCGGGGCAGTCGGGCGGGTGCATGGCTATGTGGATCGGCAGCTGGCTGACCTGCCGGTTGGTGGGCAGCGGGTGCTGGTGCGGCTGCGGTTTCGGCGGCTGAGGTGCGCGAGGGTCGGGTGCGAGCGGCAGACGTTCCGGGAGCCGTTGCCCGGGCTGGCCGAGCCGTATCAGCGCCGCACGGTCGCCTTGACGACGCAGGTGGGGGCGGTGGTGCGGGAGCTGGCCGGGCGGGCGGCGTCTCGGCTGCTGGCCGTGCTGGGAGTCGGGCTATCGCGGCAGAGCGCGATCCGGTCGTTGCTGCGCCTGCCTCTGCCGGTTCGTCCGGTGCCGGCGGTGATCGGGGTGGACGACTTCGCGCTCCGCAAACGACACCGCTACGCCACGGTGATCACCGACGCGATCACGCGGGAGCGGATCGACGTGCTCACCGATCGTCAGGCCGACACCTTGGAGGTGTGGCTGCGTGCCCACCCCGGTGTGCGGGTGGTGTGCCGTGACAGCAGCGGCGCCTACGCCGAAGCGATCCGTCGCGCCCTGCCTGAAGCGGTGCAGGTCGGTGATCGCTGGCATATCTGGCACAACCTGGCCGAAGCCGTGGTGAAGGAGGTCGCCGCGCACTCGGTCTGCTGGGGCAAGACCGGCCCGCCGCCGAAAGAAGGGGTGAGGGCGGCCACCACGCGCGAGCGCTGGCAGCAGGTTCATGCCCTGCTCAACCAGGGTGTCGGGCTGCTGGAGTGCGCACGCCGCCTGGGCCTGGCGCTCAACACCGTGAAGCGCTACGCCCGGGTCAGCGAACCCGAACGGCTGGTGCGCGTGCCGAAGTAC
>NZ_JBFAMX010001318.1:0-1051 GCF_040659615.1 Nonomuraea sp. NPDC049784 | reverse complement strand
GCTGGACCAGGCGTTGCGGCGGCTCACGGAGGCGGGCGTGCGCAGCCTGGTCAGCCGGCCGCCGACGCTGGAGGAGCTGTTCCTGCGCCACTACGAGACCGCGCGCTGACCGGGTCGGCATCAGCGTTGAAGGCCCCGGTCAGCGGTCGCGAGAGCCGAGCCGGGCGGGCATGGTGCGGGTGCTGTTGCCCAGCAGCGTGTTCAGCGGAGCCAGCTCCTCGGGCCGCGCGGCCGGTGTGATCCGCGGGAACGCCTCGAACAGCGCGGTCAGCGCGATCTCGGCCTCCAGCCTGGCCAGCGGCGCGCCGAGGCAGAAGTGCGGCCCGTGCCCGAACGACAGGTGGCTGCTCGGCGGCTTGCTCACGTCGAAGACGTCGGCGTCCTCGCCGTAGTGGCTCGGGTCGCGTCCCGCGGAGGCGAAGCAGGCCAGTATGGGCTCGCCGGTCCGCAGGTGCACGCCGTCGATCTCGATGTCGCGTACGGCGTAGCGCATGGGGAAGTAGGCGATCGGCGAGTCCCATCGCAACGTCTCCTCCACCGCCGCGCTGTAGGGGCACCGGCCCGAACGCAGCAGGCCCAGCTGGTCCGGCCGGTTGAGCAGGGCGCCGATGGCGTTCGTGATGAGGTTGACGGTCGTCACGTGCCCGGCGATGAACAGCAGCTCGATCGTGGCGAGGAGCTCGTCGGCGGACAGGCGGGCGCCGTCCTTGTCGCGCAGCCTGAACAGGTCGGTGATGAGGTCCTCGCCCGGCGTGTCCCGGCGCTCCTCGATGATCTGGTCGAGCAGCTCGTGCAGGGTCCCGCGCAGCCCGGGCGTGTCGTCGGGGCCGCCGTCCACCTGGACCACGGCGTCGGAGAGCTCGTGCAGCCGGTCCTGGCGCGCGGCCGGGATGCCGATCAGCTCGGAGATGACCTCGCGGGGCAGCGGGTAGGCGAACTCCTTGCGCAGGTCCACCGGCTGGTCGGGCGGTCGCGGCACGAGGACCAGCCGTGGCTGACGCGCTGGCTGGAGGACAAGTGGTCCTCGCTCTACACCCGCCACCTGTTCGCC
>NZ_JBFAMX010001317.1:0-1056 GCF_040659615.1 Nonomuraea sp. NPDC049784 | reverse complement strand
GCTTCTACACCGCGCTGCCGGGGGCGCAGCGGCGCGCCGAGCGCGCTCAGCAGCGCGGTGTAGAAGCGCGCAACGTGCGGATCGGAGGGCATCTGCACGACCAGCACCGGGATCTCCTCGGCGTCCGGGTGCGAGATCGGCGGGTGCGAGCGCCGGAACTTCTCCACGATCATCGACTTGCCGTTGTTGGTCGGCCCGATCACCAGCAGATTCGGCATCCGCTGCTTGGCCGGCCACTCCAACAAGGTGTGCAGCTGGTCCAGCGCCTGGGTGGCGCGGGTGTAGCCGATCCACCGATCCGCCCGAACCCGGGCCCGCCGCTCAGCGGCGGGCAGCCGGGCCACCGGCCGGGCGCTTTCATGCAGGTGCGACAGATCCTCCACCGGCCCCGGCTCCAGCTCGATCTCGAACTCCGGCTCGTGGCTCACCACTGCTCGATCACCTCGAACGGCCGCACCGGCTCCCCATCCGCGTACCCCTCGACTGGCAGCGAAGTCGGTGGCGGGGGCGCCGGCACAGCCTCTCGCGGGGTAGGGGTCGCCGAGCGGCGCTCGACCTCGCGGTGGGCGCGGCGGGTCTTGGCCGCCACAGTCTCGGTGATCTGCCGCATCTGCTCCACCATGGCGAACAGGGCGTTCTCATCGACCTGGGCGCGACCCTGCTCGCGCAGCCGGGCGATCGCGGCGCGCTGCTCCCACACGCTGATCGGCGGGCGCGACAGGGTCCGGTACGGCACCGGCAGGTAGGCGTGTCCGTCGGGGTCCAGCACCCAGATTCGGGAGATGTCGCGCGGGTCGCGGCGTAGCACGAACTTCTCCAGCCGATCCCGGCGGGCGATCCAGGGCTTGAGCGCGTCGCTGAAGTACTGCACGTGGTCGATGGTGAAGCCGGTCCGCCTCAGCGTCCGGCGGATCACCGGCAGGAAGTCGACCAGGAACGCCGTCTCGCTGGTCACCGTGGCACCCGGCACTCGCCTCACCCCTGACCGACCTGACGGATCGGCTCACCCACCTCCGCGCCGGCTTCGACGCCTTGTCCTGACCTCCCCCACTCCCA
>NZ_JBFAMX010001316.1:0-1058 GCF_040659615.1 Nonomuraea sp. NPDC049784 | reverse complement strand
CGCGCCTATCGCGCCCGGCACCAGATCGAGCGCCTCAGCGCCAAGCTGCCCCGCTACGAGGAGCTCCTCGCCGAGTCGGGCGCCGACGGGTCGGCCGTGCCCGAGCTGAGCAGATTATCCGACGACGCCGACCGCCTGGAGCAGGCGCTACGCGAGAGCGTCAGCTCCGCGCATGAAGCTTTTCGCCACCTGAGGGGGTGACTTCCCTTAGGATCCGGATTCGTGGCGGATGTGGTAGTAGACCCCGAGGTGCCGCCGGATGACGCCCAGCTGCTCAGGGAGAGCCGCCGGGTGCTGATCAAGATGCGCCAGGGCTGGGCTCCCGAGTCGAAGCGGGCCATATCGGGCACGCATTACCGCATGGTGTCGGCCTTCGGAACGGTGGTGTTCTTCGGGGTGCTGGCCGGCTTCGGATTAGTGGGCCGGGGCCTCGGACTGATGCTCGTGCTGCTCGGCATCCCCCTGATGGTCGCCCTGTTCGTCCGCGGCGACCTGCCGGGGGACGAGGAGGAGGAGTACGAGCGCGAGGTCTACGAGCAGCTGCGCTGGTACGAGGGGCGCTACGTGCTCATCGACGACCTCGACGAGTCCTCCGGCCGCCTGCTGGGCCGCGCCCAGCGCGCCATCGCCACCGTCACCGAGTCCCGGGTCAACGCCGAGGGTCTGCTCGACGACGTCCGCAACTCCGTGATGCTGCCCGCGCAGGAGTGGGAGATCGCCCGCCTGCTGGCCAAGCTCTCCGCCCTGCGCGCCAAGCACAGGGAGACCGTGTCGAAGGGGGTCACGCCCGAGGTGGAGGCCGTGGCCGAGCCCCTCGCGCGGGCGCTCGACAGCAGCGAGGAGGCTGTGCTGGCCCGCGTGGAGGCACTGGAACGGTACGCGTCCAACGTGTCCGACGCCGAGCGGGCGTACGTGGCCCACCACCAGATCGAGGAGCTGCGGGGGCGGGTGCACCAGTACGAGGAGCTGGTGGCCGAGACCGGGGCCGACGGGGTCAGATTCGCCGCCGGCGCAGGGCTTTCGCTGTCCGTACGAGGCGGCGGCCATGGCTTTCCGGG
>NZ_JBFAMX010001315.1:0-1063 GCF_040659615.1 Nonomuraea sp. NPDC049784 | reverse complement strand
CGGTTTGCCCGCCGTCGCGACCACCTCCACGTCGGGCAGCAGGCCGAGCAGGACCGCCAGTCCGTCGCGGACGACCGGGTGGTCGTCGGCCACGACCACCTTGATCACAGCGGGATCCGCATGTCGACGTGCCACTCCTCTCCCTTGGGGGCCGCGCTCAGCGTCCCGCCCAGCCGCTCCGCCCGTTCCCTGAGCCCGCGCAGCCCGAAGCCGGGGCCGACCGGCGCGGCAGGGCCCTGGCTGACAACGCTCAGCGTGGCGTGTGTGCCGTAAGCGAGGCGTATGCGCACGGGGCTTCCCGGCGCGTGCTTGCGTGCGTTCGTGAGCGCCTCCTGCACACCCCGATACAGCGTCAGGGCGACGTCGGCGGACAGCTCCGCGGATGCCGCCTCCATCTCCAGCTCCGCGGGCTTGCCGGCACGGTCGGCGTAGGCCGTGGCCAGGCCGGTCAGCAGTTCCTCCAGTGGCAGCGCCTCGTCCCGCAGCGCGAGAATGGCGCGCCTGGTCTCCACCAGCCCCTCGTCGGCCAGTTCCTGCGCCCGCCGGAGGAAGACTCTGATCCGCTCGTCCTCCGCCCCCTCCTCCACCAGCGCGTCCACCACCTTGAGCTGCACCGATAGCGCCGACAGCGCGTGCGCCTGGATGTCGTGGATCTCCCTGGCGATCCGCGAACGCTCGGCCAGCGCCGCCGCCCTGGCCCGCTCCTGCGCCGCCCGTTCGGCGTTGCCCAGGAGCAGCTCTGCCTGCTCCGCGCGCTGCAGCACCTGCTTCCTGAACGTCCCGAGCAACACGCACGCCACCAGCACCGAGACGTGCGCGACCAGGTACGGCCAGCGCGGGGAGGGCCTCAGCGAGACCGTGGCCGCGACGGTCGCGAACGTGATCGGCAGGACCTGGCGCGGCGGCAGCCTGGCTCCGGCGTCGATGAGCGCCACGGCGGGGAACGCGACGGCCACGCCCGCACCCGCACCCGTCAGCGCGGCCCCCGCGACGCCCATCTGCAGCAGCGCCACGACCAGCGAACGGCGGCCGAGCCAGTCCGAGGCCAGCCAGAGCAGCCATC
>NZ_JBFAMX010001314.1:0-1069 GCF_040659615.1 Nonomuraea sp. NPDC049784 | reverse complement strand
CCGGGCTGCCGTCCGCTGCCGCCGAGACCAGCTTGGACTCGCCCGTGGCCAGCACCTGTACGTACAACTGCCCGAGCCCCACGCCGTTGGTGAACACGATCGCCCGCCCGTCGGCGCTGATCACGGGCCCGGTGGTCTCGGTGTCCGGGTACGGCCCGGTGACCCGCTTCACGGTCCCGGCCTCCCGGTCGCGGACGAACACGTCGATGTGCCCGTTGTCGTCGCCCTCCACCAGTGTGGCCGCGTCGCTCTGGAACGCGACGAAACGGCCGTCGGCGCTGATCGTGGGCTCGCGGGAGTTCCCGTCCACCTGGGAGCCGTCCTGCGCGACGGAGATGCGCTGGGTCGTGCCCGTCTGCCGGTCGCGGAGGAAGATGTCGCTGCGCCCGTTGGTGTCCCCGGGGACGAGATTGGTGGCGTCGCTGATGAACACGGCGAACCGCCCGTCGGCGCTGAACTGCGGCGAACCCGACAGCCCGTCACCCTGGACGCCCTCGGACGACACCGAGATCCGCTCCGTCGTCCCCGTCTGCCGGTCGTGGACGAACGCGTCCGTCTGGCCGTTCGTGTCGCCCGGCACGAGGTTGGTCGCCCCGCTGTTGAACCCGACGAGACGCCCGTCCCCGCTGACCGTCGGCGACACCGAGAACGCGTCCGCCAGCCCGCCGCCGGACGGCACCGACACGCGCTGGGTGGCGCGGGTACGCAGGTCGGTGGCGAAGATGTCCAGCTCGCCGTTGGTGTCCTCGCCGTCGAGGTTGGACGCGGGGCTCGCGAACACCACCACGCCGCCGTCGCTGCTCAGCTCCGGCCACCAGGCCTCGTGGTTGCCCTGCCGCCCGTCGGTGCCCAGGGAGACCCGCTCGGTGTCCGGCGGGTGGGGCAGGGTCACGTCGGCGTGTCCGGTGCCCACCTTGGCTTTCACCGGGTCGGACCTGGACACTCCCGGGGCGTTGGCGGCTATCTCGTAGTCGCCGTACGGGACGTCCTTGATCGTGTACCGGCCGTTCCTGCCGGTCGTCGCCGTCAGGACGTCCGGCACGCCGAGCACCGTGACCGCGGCGCCGGG
>NZ_JBFAMX010001313.1:0-1073 GCF_040659615.1 Nonomuraea sp. NPDC049784 | reverse complement strand
CGCAGCTTCGCCGCCAGCCGCGCCGTCGCGTCCTCGACGCGGGTGGTGGCCAGGCGGCCTATCCCCCGGCTCGTGGCGAGGTGGTACACCTCCCGCAGCGACGGCAGGTCCCGCCCGAAGCGCTCGAACAGCGCCGTCATCGCGGCCTCGTCGGTGACGTCCACCCGCACCGGCGTGACCTGGAGGCCGAGGCCGGCCAGGTTCTCCAGGTCGGCCTCATGCCGTTGGCCGGCCCCGGTACGGCCGGTCAGCACCAGATGGCGGGCTCCACGGTCAGCGAGCCAGCGTGCGACCGCCATCCCGAGCCGGCCCAGGCCACCGCAGACGAGGTAGGTGCCGTCGGGGTCCGCGGCCGGGGCGGGATGGGGCCGGACGGGCTCGATCGGGGTGAGGCGGGCGACGAAGCGCCGCCCGTCCCTGTAGGCCACCTCGTCCTCCGGGCCCGCGGCGAGCAACTCGCCGACCAGACAGCGAGCCACCGGCTCGGGGTCGTCGGCGCCGACGTCCAGCAGGCCTCCCCACAGGTCGGGGTGTTCCAGCCGTACCGTCCGCGCCAGGCTCCACTGCGCCGCCGACGCCACGTCGACCGGTTGGCCGGGCCCGGACACCGGCTGGGCGTCCCGGGTGACCCACCAGGTCCGTGCCCGGCCGGCGAGCCCCGCCGCCGCCAGGTCTGCGACCAGCGCGGCCGTCCGGGCCAGCCGGTGTTCGGCCAGATCTGGAGGTGCCGTCTCCCGGTCCTCGTGGTCATCGGTGAGGGCGCGCAGGTCGACGACGAGCCAGGGTCCCGCGCCGTCGCGAAGGGTCCGCAGCGCCTGCTCGTCCAGCCGGTCCGGCCGCACGAGCAGGCATCGCCGGCCACGCCGGGCCAGCTCGAGGACGACAGCCCCGCCGTAAGGACCGTCGTCGGCCAGCACCAGCCAGCCGTCGTCACAGGCGGCGGGCGCTCCCGGCGGCGGAGCCGGGTGCCAGGTCATCTCGTACTGACCGGGCGCCACCATCGGCGCAGTCCCCGGCCTCGTACCGGCCACCAGCCCGGCCGGGCCCAGGCTGGTCGTAGGCGCGGTCAGAGG
>NZ_JBFAMX010001312.1:0-1073 GCF_040659615.1 Nonomuraea sp. NPDC049784 | reverse complement strand
CCGGCAACGGCCCGCTGTCCGCGCTGACCGCCGCGCTCGCCGCCGACGGGATCGACGTCGACATCCTCCACTACGCCGAGCACGCCCTGGACCCCGGCCGGGGCAGCCGCGCCATCGCGTACGTGGAGGCCCGCGTCGACGGCGCCACCCGCTGGGGCGCGGCCCAGGACACCTCCGTACTGACGGCCTCGGTCCACGCGGTGCTCGCCGCCGTCAACCGCGTCCTGGCGGATGTGCCAGGCTGATCACCGGATCTGAGGAGGCCGGATGTTCGAGGCGGGCGACGTGCTGCGGGTGCTGGAGACGCTGCGGGAGGCGGGCTGCGAGGTCTGGGTCGCCGGCGGCTGGGGGATCGACGCGCTCGTGGGCCGAGTCACCAGAGAGCACGACGACCTCGACCTGCTCCATCGCGTCGAGCAGGAGCCCGCCGTGATCGCCGCGCTCGAGTCCGAGGGGTACGCCGAGCGCGATGGCGCCGTGCCGGGCCGGCCGGCCCGCTTCGTCATGGCCGGCCCCCATGGCCGCGAGCTGGACCTGCACCCCCTGCGGTTCGCCCCCGACGGCTCGGCGCTGCAGCGCCTCGACGACCGGGGCGGCGCGTTCTCCTACCCGGCCGCCGCCTTCGTCACCGGCGTGATCGAGGGCGTGCGGGTCCCCTGCCTGTCGGCCGCCCAGCAGGTGCACTTCCACCAGGGGTATGAGCCCAGGGCGCGCGACCTGCACGACATGGCGCGGCTACGGGAGGCGTTCGGGATCGCGACTCACTTCTGAGTGGTGATCCTGGCGTCCAGGTGGGCCGCGCATTCGTCACGGAAATAGAGCGTGCGCGAGCGCAGCCGCTTGGGGTCGGCCAGCACGGCGCGGGAGACCGAGGGCACGACGGCGTGCCGTACGGACCCGAACAGCCGCGCCACGTCGGCGGGGGAGGCGCCCTGGGCGCCCAGCCCCGGCGCGAGGATAGGCCCGTTGAGGTCGAGCAGCGAGTGCTCCAGCTCGGGCAGCGTGGCCCCCATGACCAGCCCCACGGGCCCGAACGGCGTGTGCCCGGCGTTGGCCGCGGCCGCGCCGGTGAG
>NZ_JBFAMX010001311.1:0-1073 GCF_040659615.1 Nonomuraea sp. NPDC049784 | reverse complement strand
TAAGGCAGAGCGGCCGGAGCAGCTGGCCCTGCAGGAACCCCTGCGGCACCGGCACCGGGGATCGACGCCCTGTCCAGGGCTTTCATGCCAGGACTGTCCTGCGCGCTGCCCATGACCACCCGCCCCTGTGCCGCGTGATGCCGCAGCGCCCAGCCGTCTGCCTGCCAGACTGATTCGGCGGGAATAGCTCGTCAAGTCCCAAACGCGCGCCCGGCTAGCCCCTGTACGGATAGGCCACTCAGGCGGGGAAGATACCGCTGCCGCGATACCTTTGCTTCGAAGACATGTTCGGACTGGAGGCGTGCATGGCCTTACCCAAGACGGTGCTCCGGGCAGTGCTGGTGGCGGCAGAGGAAGCTACAAGGGAAGCGGCGGAGGAAGCCGGAGTGCCTGATATGGCCGGCTGGGTGAGCCAACTCCGGCAGGATCCGAAGGGGGGTCGAGAGGTGCTGGTGGTTACGTGGATGGAGGACAAACCCGGGTTCCGGGGTGGTCTGGTCGAGCACGGCCCGGCCTGGCTGCCGATGACACGCATCCGCTGGATCGACAGCAGGGACCTCGCCGCGCTGGAAGCGGCCATGACGCCGGTCGATGCCGCCTGACCTGCGGGCATCGAACGTGCCTACGATGAGGTCATGTATCTGCCACCTGAGTGGCCCGACGGCGTGCGGCCCCCGACCGACCCCGACTGGGAAGAATCCGTCGTGGCTTGGCTCCTGGACCAGGTCCCCTATCGCCCGCGACAACAGCGGCCTTGCCTATTTCACGTTCACCACTCATCCGCATGATGACGCTTGGGCGGCGTCGAAGGACCCCGCAGCCTGCACCTGGATGTACACCGCCCTCGCGCTGCACGGCGGGTTCATGCGCATCGACTGGATGGACTTCTCCGCCTCCGACGCGATCTCCATGGGCCACGCCGCCTGGAAAGTGCACGACTACCAGGAGACAGAGGTCCGCCGCTCCGTGATTACCAGCGGACCGGACGGCATCAGCCAGACCGACAGCGGCGCCCCCGACTATGCCTGGCCGCCGCTGCCGCCGGAGGTCGCCGCCGAGCTTGAACAGCGCTC
>NZ_JBFAMX010001310.1:0-1077 GCF_040659615.1 Nonomuraea sp. NPDC049784 | reverse complement strand
CGGCCTCCGCGTCACAGGAGGCGCCCGCCACGACCTGGCGGGGCAGGCCGCGCACCGGGCGGCCGTGGTTGTCGATCAGTCCCGTCTGACGCGCCAGGGCCTCGCCGTCGCGGTAGACACGTACGACGTAGCGCGACCCCTTACGCAGCCCGGCGGGCGCGAGCACGAGCACCTCGGCCTTGTGCCCGAACACCTCACCGATGTCCTTGATCAGCCGCCGCGCGGTGGCGTTGGTGTCGAGCTCGGCCTCGATCACGATCCGCCCGCCCACCAGATGGAGGCCGCTGGCGAACCGCAGCAGCGTCGAAACCTCCGCCTTGCGGCAGCACGGCTTCAGCACCGGCAGGCGGCTCAGCTCGTCCTTCACCACACCTGTCATGGCCATGCGTTAGTCCTCTCCCCCATTCAGACCGGCTCTCAGCAGTCTCTCGCACCTTCGCACCGCGCCGGCCAGGATCAACGCTTCTGGAGGAAAATCTCGTCCAGGACGGAGGCAAGACGTCGTGGGTCATGCCTCGGCGAGCCGTCGGAGGCGGCCACGTCGGCCATCACGAGCTGTGCGCCGAGTGCCCCGGCGGCCTTCTCCAGCGCGCCCGGGTCGTCCACCACCCCGGTGTCCGCGAGCACGACGTCGATCGCCAGGTCGGGGGCGTGTTGTCCGAGCACCTCCAGGTGTTGCTGGGGAGAGAAGTCATCGGTCTCACCCGGCTGAGGGGCCAGGTTGAGCGTGACGAGCCGCCGGGCCTTGGTCGCGTGCAGCGCCCTCGCGAGCTCGGGCACCTTGAGGTGCGGCAGCACGCTGGTGAACCACGACCCCGGCCCGAACACCACCCAGTCGCCCTCCAGCACCGCCTCGATCGCCTCGGGCCGCGCGGGCGGGTCCTCGGGCACGAGGGAGATCGCCTGCACGCGTCCTGGCGTCAGCGCGCAGGCCACCTGCCCGCGCACGGTCGAGATGACGCCGTCGAGCTCGACCTCGGCCACGATGTCGAGCGGCACCAGACACCCGCTACAACATCAACAACACCGCCGACGGCCGCAAGGTGAGCGTCTGGCGGGTGTCGGCGGGTACCGACA
>NZ_JBFAMX010001309.1:0-1080 GCF_040659615.1 Nonomuraea sp. NPDC049784 | reverse complement strand
CGGGCCGCGGGCGCCCGTGGCCGTGGCGGTCACCGTGTATTCGGCCGCGGGCTTGAGCGTCCAGTTGGAGCGCCAGATCGTGCGGGAGTCGTCGAGCCGGCCGGGCACCTGCTCCCCGCCCTCGGAGACCACCACCCGGCTGAGCGTGCCGCCGAGCGCCCTGACCACGAGGCCGCGGTCGGTGCGGGCGCGCCTGGCGTCGAAGGCCGGCGAGACCTGCACGACCGGTGGCGAGGGCGGGGTCTCGGCCGTCACGGACGTGCAGCCGCAGACCAGGAGGAGGAAGGTGACACAAGTCAGCACCGCCTGCCGCATGTCACTCCTGTGGGGTCCGAAGGAGGGTCAACCACAGGGTAGCGGTGGGTCAGCAGTCAAGCACGTTGAGTCACTTATCCGATAGTTCCGGAAACTTCTCCCAATGTCAGGTCGCCGGCGGTTGCCCGGATGGTCACCGTGTCCCCGTCCTCGAGGAATGAGCGCGTCTCGCCGCTCGCGAGCTTGAGCGGATCGCTCCCGTTCCAGGTCAGCTCGATGAGCGAGCCGCGCTCGCCCTGCGATGGTCCCGAGATTGTGCCGCTGGCGAACAGGTCTCCGGTACGCAGCGAGGCCCCGTTCACCGTCATGTGCGCGAGCATCTGGTCGGGCGTCCAGTACATGCTCGAGTACGGCGGCCGCGAGACGACCTCCCCGTTGAGCAGGACTTCGAGCGAGATGTCCAGGCCCCAGTCGCCCTGCCTGCGCAGATATTCGACCGGCTCCGGATCCTGGGGGCGGCCGGGGATCCTGGGCAGTGCCTCCAGCGGCGTGATCCACGGCGAGATCGACGTGGCGAACGACTTGGCCAGGAACGGCCCGAGCGGCACGTACTCCCACGCCTGGATGTCACGCGCGCTCCAGTCGTTGACCAGCGTCACCCCGAACACATGGTCCTCGAACGCCCCGGCGGGCGAGCCGTGGGGGGGGGGGGGGGGGGCGCCCCCCCCCCCCCCCCCCCCCCCCCCACCCCGACCAGCACGGGCCCGCCGACGAAGTCGGACCGTCCGGACTCCTGCCGGAAGCGCGCGGCGAGCACCGGCTCGA
>NZ_JBFAMX010001308.1:0-1081 GCF_040659615.1 Nonomuraea sp. NPDC049784 | reverse complement strand
CCGCACTGCCGTGATGTGCGCCCCGGGCAGCGTACGCTCGACCAGCGCGGCATGCGCTCGGCAGCCGGGCTGCACCTGCCCAGCGGCGCCTCCCGGACTGTCGGGCAGGAAGACGAGAACGTCTCCCAGCCGCGGCGGACACGGCTCGTCATCGTCGACTTTACCGGGCCAGCTCGCAGCTGTCGCCGTACCGCAGCGCGTCCTCGATTTCCAGCCGAGCAGCCGCCAGCGCGTCGAGAGCGTCCTTCAGCCGGCGAACAACCGCAGGAGCAAGCGGCTGATGTGGCGCGTCGATGGCGTCTTGAATCTGCTCGCGCAGCACATCCACGCTCGCGATGTCCCCCATCAGCAGGGGCGTCATGTCGCCATCTTCCCCGTACAGCGCGTCGATTCGGCGCATCTCGGGATCGGCGACCACCGCGTCCGGGCCGATCTGGCCGGGGGTGCGTAGCTGCCGGGCGCCCACTTGCAGCACGTGGATAACCGCCGTGCGTTTGACTGCGCCGTGCTCGTCGATGTCGACGGTGTACGCGCGCGGTTGGCCGTGGGCGGCAATGCCTCCGTGAGCGTTCATGGGCTTGACCGTCGGGGTGGCGACGATGACCCAGGTGTCCGCGTGTGGATCGGCGCCGTGCTCAATCTCCGGAGCGGTCATCACGACCGGTGTCTCCGGCCGGCAGCTTTCGCCAACGCTGACGAGGTCGGCAGCGGTGGCGATGATCCGAGGGGCGTCCATGGTGTTGTATGTACCATGTCGCGCGGCGATAGGCAGCGGAGCGCGATAGACGAAGTTGAGATAAGTGTTCGAATGTGCCGACGGTTTCTCTGCGGCCAGCCTGGCGTAGGAGGGAAACGAACCGAGGCCCGCCCTTTACGCTGTAGATTCGGGCGCGTTGGAGCCTCGAACGCGTGGCCGACGGAGCAGCTGACGGTGGCCTCAGGTGACTGTGCACTCAGCGCTTCGGGAGGGGTCTCAGGCTCGCGCTAGCCTCATGTTCTTCAGCGTCGGCGCGGCGGCTGGGACGGGGGCGGTGCCGTCGACGCGGCCGGTGATGGGCGGCGCGGGGAGGGTTGTGCCGCC
>NZ_JBFAMX010001307.1:0-1082 GCF_040659615.1 Nonomuraea sp. NPDC049784 | reverse complement strand
CCGACGCCATCGCCGACCTCTCCGCCCGCGGCATGGCCGTCGGCATCCTCAGCGACTCGATGGCCGCCCGCTACGGCGACCGCCTCGCCGCCCGCACCATCGCCGACGTCGAAACACCCGCGCTGCTCGCGCTGGTGTGGCGGGCCGGGCACCGCCCCGCCGTCCGCGAGCTGCTCGCGCACGCACGCCGGGCCTTCGCGATCCGTTGAACAGCGGCCTCGACGGCCGCTACCGGGGGCCCTTGAGCTGGTCGTAGAGGCGCAGGGCGCCCTTGGCGCCTTCGGGTGAGAAGAGAGCCGCCAGGCCGTCCGCGGTGAACCGGGCCAAGCGCGCCGAGCGCGGCAGCATGACGCTCTCGTAAGCACGGACTGCCTCGTCGGGGTCGGCCGCGGCGGCGAGGGCGTCGGCCAGCTCGGCGCCGTCGAGCATGGCCAGGTTGGCGCCCACGCCGAGCGGCGGCATCAGGTGTGCCGCGTCGCCCAGCAGGGTGATGCCGGGGGTGTGCTCCCAGGTGTGGTGGACGGGCAGGGCGAACAGAGGGCGGGTGACGAACTCGTCGTCGGCGTGTCGCAGGAGATCGCGCAGGTTCTCGGCCCACCCGTCGAACATCACCGGCACCTCTGAGGCAGGCAGGTCCTGCGGTCCCCGGAAGGCGGCGTACACGCGGATGCGGCCGTTGCTGTTGCGCTGGGCGACCAGGGCCTTGTCCTCGCCGTACGCCGACATGGAGCCGTTGCCGACCAGGCGCGCGAGCTCGGGATGGCGCCCTTCGTCGAAGCCGGTCTCGACGAAGGTGACGCCGGTGTAGGCGGGTACGTCCTTCGACAGGCTCGGACGTACCCGGGACCAGGCCCCGTCGGCGCCCACGATCAGGTCGAACTCCTCGCTGGAGCCGTCGCGGAAGAGCACGCGGCCCTCGCCGGTGACCTCGTCCACCGGACGGCCCCAGCGGATGGTGTCCTCGGCGAGCGAGTCGATGAGCAGGCCGCGCAACTGGCCCCGGTCGATCTCCGGCCTGCTCTCGTCGCCGTCGGCGGGCTCCCAGTGGCGCAGCACGGTCCCGGCCTCGTCGAGGATCCGCT
>NZ_JBFAMX010001306.1:0-1086 GCF_040659615.1 Nonomuraea sp. NPDC049784 | reverse complement strand
AGCACCCCGCCCGCACGTGCCGGGGCGCCATCGCTCCTGACGCCCGCGTTGCGGTAGCGTGCGGAGCCTCGGCCCCGTGATCGAAGGACTCAAGGAGGGACGACCGTGGACACGTCCTTGGAGAGCCACCTGCAGGACCTCTACCCGCGGGGCCGCGAGCACGACGCCCCGCTGGCCGACCGCCTCCTCAGGCTGCGCAACATGACGCCCGCCGCCGCGGGGCTGATCGCGCTGCTCATCCGGGTGCAGGGCAGCCGGAACGTGTTGGAGATCGGTACGTCCAACGGCTACTCGGCGATCTGGTTCGCCGACGCCGTGCGGGACACCGGAGGTCACCTGGTCACGGTGGAGGTCGACGGCGAGCGGGTCGAGCAGGCACGCGCCAACATCGCCGCGGCGGGGGTAGCCGAGCACGTGAGCGTGGTGCACGGCGACGGCGGCGAGGTGCTGGCGGCCGCCGCGGACGCGTCGGCCGACCTGGTGGTGCTCGACGCCGAGCGGCCCGCGTACGTGGGCTACTGGCCCCACCTGCGGCGGGTGCTCGCGTCCAGGGGCGTCATCGCGGTGGACAACGCCGTCAGTCACCGTGGGCAGGTGGAGGAGTTCCGCAAGCTGCCGGCGGCAGACGGGGACTTCGCCGTGCGCCTGATCGAGTTGGGCGACGGGGTGCTCACCGCGGTCCGGCGGCGCTAGTCCGAGGGCTCGACCTCGTACTACTTCCGCACGCGCCAGGCGCTGCTGCGCGCGGCGGTGGAGCGGCTCGCCGAGTACATCTGAGCCGAACTGACCTCGCTGGAGGAGATCGCGAAGCCGGCGACCGACCACGAGGCGCTGACCGTACTGCGCCGGCCATGATCGACCTCACAGGGCGCACCGCGCTGGTCATAGGGTCCGCCTCCGGCATGGGCGCCGCCATGGCGACGCGGCTGGCGGCGGCCGGCGCCGCTGTCATCGTGCACGGCCGTACCGAGTCACAGGTCGAGCAGGCGTGCCGACGGCTCACCGAGACCGTGCCCGGCGCGGAGGTACGTCGGCGCCGGTGACCACGTGCGCGTGCCCTACAAGGGCCGCAACAAGCCCGCCTTG
>NZ_JBFAMX010001305.1:0-1086 GCF_040659615.1 Nonomuraea sp. NPDC049784 | reverse complement strand
GTTCGACCTGGCGGCCGGGCCGCTGTTCAGGGGGCGGCTGATCCGCCTCGGTCCCGACGATCACGTGCTCAGCCTGTTCCTGCACCACGTGGTGTCCGACGGCTGGTCCGCAGGTGTGCTGCGCCAGGAACTGACGGCGCTGTACGACGCCTTCGCCGCCGGACGCCCCTCGCCGCTGCCGCCCCTCGCGGTGCAGTACGCCGACTACGCGGTCTGGCAGCGCGAGCGGCTCACCGGGGACGTGCTGGACGCGCAGCTGGCGTACTGGCGTGCGCAGCTTGACGGGGCGCCCGCCCTGGACCTGCCCACCGACCGGCCGCGCCCGCCGGTGCGCTCGGCGGCCGGCGCCACGGTCGACTTCGTCGTGTCCGAGGAGACGGTCGCCGGGCTGCGGGCGGTCACCCGCGACAGCGGCGCGACGATGTTCATGACGCTGCTGTCGGCCTTCACCGTGCTGTTGGGGAAGTACGCCCGGCAGGACGACATCGTGCTTGGCAGCCCCGTGGCCAACCGCAGCCACGCCGAGATCGAGAATCTGATCGGGTTCTTCGTCAACACCTTGGTCCTGCGTACCGACCTGTCCGGCGACCCCACCTTCACCGAGCTGATCGGCCGGGTCCGCGACGTCGCCCTGGCCGCCTACGTCCATGCGGACGTGCCGTTCGAGCAGCTCGTCGACGCCCTCGCGCCCGAGCGCGACCGCAGCCGGACCCCGATCTTCCAGGTGATGTTCAGCTACGAGCAGGACGACGGCGAAGAGCTCGGCCTGCCCAGCCTCGACGCGGCCATGCTGCCCGCCGGCGAGCAGAGATCCCTGTACGACCTCCGGCTCGTGCTCATGGACATGGGCGGCGGCGTCGGCGGAGCGATCGAGTACAGCACCGACCTGTTCGACCGGTCCACCGTCGAGCGGATGGTCGGGCAGCTCACCGTCCTGCTGGAGGCCGTGGCCGCCGACCCCGGCCGCCACCTGTCCGAGCTGCCCGCCCTCGGCACGGAGGAGCGCCGCCGGCTGGTCCGGGACTGGAACGACACGGCTACGCCGCTCACGGGCACCGGCGGCGCGCACTCTCTGATCACGGCCAG
>NZ_JBFAMX010001304.1:0-1089 GCF_040659615.1 Nonomuraea sp. NPDC049784 | reverse complement strand
CTAGAGCCTGTACGGAGTTGAAATCACGGGGATCGCCTGCGGCACGGTCGGCAATCCTGGTAGGCCATCGACATGGCGCGTGGAGACCTCACCGACGAGGAGTGGTCCTTGATCGAGCCTCACTTGCCGCTGGGTGAGCGGGGCCCGATTCCGGACCTTCGGCAGCAGTTCAACGCGGTGATGTGGCGGTTTCGGACGGGCAGCCCGTGGCGGGACCTGCCCACTGAGTACGGGCCCTGGTCCACCGCTTACGACCGGTTCCGCTCCTGGGCGCTGAACGGCGTGTTCGAGCAGCTGATGCAGGCGATGATCGCCGAAGCCGCGGCGCGCGGGCAGGCCGATCTCGACCTGGTCAGCGTGGACTCCACCACCGCCCGTGCCCACCATCATGCCGCCGGGATGGTCTTGGACGGCGAGCTGAGCGCAGCGCTGCAAGAGGCCGCCGAACGGGAAAAGGGGCTTCGTCAAAGGGGCAAAACGCCTGCGGCGGCGACCCCGGCGAAGACGGGCATGGCGACGGGGACGGGCGACGGCGGATACGCCGTCGGCACCGGTTCCGGCTGAAGGCGGCCAAGCTGGGCCGTTCGCGGGGCGGGCTGACCAGCAAGGTGCATCTGTCGGCCGACCGGCGATGCCGTCCGTTGTCCTTCGTCGTGACTGCCGGTCAGGCCGGAGACAGTCCGCAGTTTCGCGCCGTGCTGGAGCGCATCAGGATCCGTCTGCCGGTAGGTCGTCCGCGCACCAGGCCGGGCGCGGTGGCCGCCGATAAGGCGTATTCCTCCCGCGGCAACCGCGCCTACCTGCGCCGACGCGGGATCAAGGCGGTCATTCCGGAGAAGGCTGACCAGGCGGCCAACCGCAAGAAGCGCGGCTCCAGCGGTGGCCGGCCGGTCGGTCATGATGCCGAGCTCTACGAGGAGCGCAACACGGTGGAACGGTGCGTCAATCGGATGAAGGAGTGGCGTGGGCTGGCTTTCCGGTTCGACAAGACGCCCGACAGCTATCTGGCCGGCCTGCACCTACGCGGAGCCGTCTTATGGATCCGAAGCCTCCGGCCAGCCTGAAGATCCGAACTTCGTACACGCTCTA
>NZ_JBFAMX010001303.1:0-1089 GCF_040659615.1 Nonomuraea sp. NPDC049784 | reverse complement strand
TCGACCGAGGCGGTGGCCAGGGTCTTGGGCATGATGGTGTCGAACCCGCTCGGGTGAATGTTGCTGGTGATCGCGATCGAGCGGCGTTCGTAGGCGGCATCGATGATCCGGTAGAACGCCTCGGCGGCGTCGGTTCCGGCCGGGAGCAGCCCGATGTCGTCGATGACGATGAGGTCGGCGCGGCAGATCCGGGCGACGGTGCGCGCGATGGAGCCGTCGACTTTAGCCTTGCCGATCGTGGTGGTGAGGGTTTCCAGGGTGAACCAGGCCACGCGTAGGTCCTTCTCGATGGCCGCGTGGGCCAGGCCCTCGGTGAAGTGCGATTTGCCGGTGCCCGACGGGCCGGCGATCACGAGGTTTTCGGCGCGGCCGATCCATTCCAGCGTGGCCAGGGCGTTCTGGGTGGGTTCGGGGATGGAGGATTCCTCCGGTCGCCAGGACGCGAGGGTCTTGCCGGTGGGGAAGTTGGCCGAGGTGCGACGCAGCCGCCGGGTGGCCGCGTCGCGGCCGGTGACCTCCTCGTGGATGAGAATGCGCAGGACTTCGGCGGGGTCCCAGCGTTGAGCGCGGGCGGTAGCCAGCACGTCGGGGGCGGCTTTGCGCAGGTAGGGCAGGCGCATCCGGCGCAGCAGCCGGTCAAGTTCGTCGGGCAGAGCCGGTGGGGTGGGCGAGGTCATGGGTGGGGTTCTCCTCATCGCGGGCACCCGCCCGGCCGCGCAGGCCGGGCAGGTGGTGGGGTGGTCACTGGCCCAGGGCCTGCCAGGATGCGGTGCCGGGCTGAGCCGAATGCCTCTCATCGGCGCGCACGAGTTCGCCAACGGCCCGGTGGTCGCTCAGATGGTCGACGATGGCGGGCAGGTCGTCGTCGGCGAAGCGGCCGGCGATCGCGGCAAGGCCGAGCGCCTCATCGACACGTTCAGCGCCGAGCACCGCAGCCAGCTCGACGGCGCGGGCCATCTTGGCGCGGATGCGCACGGCTCCGGCGGGTCCGGCCTCGGTCAGCCACCGCTCGGCGCCCGGCCCGATGCCCAGGAACGCGACCTCCGCCTCGTTGCGCGGCCGCGGTTTCGGCTGGTGGATGCTGCGCCC
>NZ_JBFAMX010001302.1:0-1092 GCF_040659615.1 Nonomuraea sp. NPDC049784 | reverse complement strand
GCGATCGAACTCGTCACGAGCGGTGTCGCCGCCGGGGTTCTTCGCCGCGGCCGACTGGATACGGGCGGCGCCTTGTCCATGGGTGTGTGCTTGCTCATGTCGGTGCCGTACCCGCATACGCCGGGGAGCGCCGCGATGGCACGGTCAAAAACTTCGGCAAGAGGCTGACCGGACACCGGGCACCCATGATCGGACCACATCTCCTCCGCCGCTGCCCCTGCCCGTCCTGCAGCCCCACCACGGGATCCTAGGCCGCAGCGTCGGCGGCCATACCGCCTTGGCAGGCCTGGGGACGTAGGTCAGACGGAGGCGTAACGTCGCCAGCGTGACGACTGACAGCGGTGAGTGGGAGACCCGTCATCAAGACAACATGATCAATCTGGCCGATGACCTGGCCGAGTTGGACGCGGCGCTGCTGGCCCAGCTCGACCCCGTGGACCGGGCCCGGCAAGAGCGTGCCCGCCAAGCGCTGTGGCTGTATGCCGACGCCATGTGGGATGCGGTCAAGGCCACCAAGCCGGGCGAGGGAACCCCGGCTGCCCGCAACCCTTACAACTGCGTGGCCGCGCTGCGCGATTTCACCCAGGCTCTTCATAGCAGCGCGCAACAGGCGCAGCAGGCGGCCGGCGATCCCGATCCCGATCCCGATCCCGGCGACGACGATGCCGGTGACGTCGCCATGTGGGCCGAGCGGTTCACCAAGCGCGGGTCCGACGTCCCGACCTACACACTTCCGGATCTCGCCCCAAACGTGTGAGACAGCCGACACCTTCCCGCAGGGCCCCAGCAACAGATGTCCGAAGGGCGGCGCGGTGAGCAAGGGCAACCGGTTGAGGGCACGCAAGAAGCCCGAAAGGTTGAGCGAGCAGGCTCTGATCAACGGCTGGTCTGACACTGCTGGTGTCCGCATTCGGCAAGCTCGGCCCGGTGACCTGCCGGCCATTGCCGAGTTGGTGCCGCTGGCCGCCGGCGTCCGGCTGGAAGACGTGCTGCGGGAAGCGGTGACGGCCGACATCGCGGGAGCCGCCCTGCGCAGCGGGTTGCGCGGAGGTGTCGGCGCCTTTCACCGGCATCTGGCCGAGCAGTTCGCCC
>NZ_JBFAMX010001301.1:0-1094 GCF_040659615.1 Nonomuraea sp. NPDC049784 | reverse complement strand
CTGGTGGATGCGCACCTCGGCGGCGCCGTCGACCACGGAGGCGGTCACTACGCGGACGGGGCCGTCCTCGTAGGCCGAGACGGCGAGGCGCTCCCCCACGGTGAGAGGCTCGATGCGGCGCCGCCGGGAGGTAGCTCCCTTCGGTGAGACGACGGCGAGTTGCCCGTCGATCGCCTCGTCGCCGATGTCGGGGCCGGTGTGGCTGGTGTAGGCGAGCCTGAGGTAGTAGGGGTCCGGCGGGCCGGCGGGATCCTGGACGCGATCGCGGTCGCTGCCGTGGTTGACGATCCGGACGACGCCGTCCTCGCGGGTGGCGTGCAGCAGCCAGCCGGGCGCGGGCATCGCCACGACCTGGTCGGCGAGGTCGATCGGCGCGGCCACCTCGGCGTCCGTCCAGACCGGGTGCTGCGGTGGCAGCAGCAGGCCGAGGAAGGCCTTGCTGGCCCAGTACGGCGAGGCGGGGCCGGAATAGTCCTGCTTGCCGGGCGGGAAGGCGTCGTACCAGCCGCACGTGAGCAGGCCGCGGCTGTCGGGGGCGCCGCGCTCGGCGAAGTGGCGCAGCACACCGCTCGCGATCCGCCTGGTCCGCCCCGGCGCAAGGGGCGAGGCGCCGGTCAGCGCGCCCAGCCAGAGCGGCGCGACCGTCGCGAACCGGTAGATCAGCGAACGTCCCTGGTGCACCGGCCCACCGTCGGCGGCGAAGAAGTGCTGGTACTGGTCCAGGAACCGGTGCAGGCGGGCCGCGTAGAGCTGCTGGCGGGCGGTGTCGCCGGCCATCCTCGCCCACAGCGACGGATACAGGTGCATCGCCCAGCCGGAGTAGTAGTCGAAGTTCTTGCCCTTGCCGTCGGAGTACCAGCCGTCGCCGACGTACCAGTCCTCGATCCGCTCCAGCCCGCCGGTGATCTCGCCGGGGTCGTGCGGCCCGCCCACCTCGGCCAGGAACTGCTCCACGACCACCTGGAAGAGCACCCAGTTGTTCGCCGGCGTGCGCCGCCCGACGAAGTTGACGTGTACCTGCAGAAGAAGCGCCGGCTAACTACGTGCCAGCAGCCGCGGTAATACGTAGGGCGCAAGCGTTGTCCGGAATTATT
>NZ_JBFAMX010001300.1:0-1094 GCF_040659615.1 Nonomuraea sp. NPDC049784 | reverse complement strand
CGCTACGCCTCGGCCGCCGCCCTCCTCGCCTCGACAGACACACCACACGAGCACCCCGACCCAGGAAAACCAGCATGTTGATTCTTGGCGGCCACGATGAACCACGCATGTTTGGACCACGGCTTGCGGCCAGACGCTCTCGATGGCCTGCGGCAGCCCCTTCAGGCCGTCGCAGACCACCATCAGCGCATCAGCGACGCCGCGGTTCTTGATCTCGGTGAGCACGTGCAGCCAGAACTTGGCGCCCTCGCCGCCGTCGCCGGCCCACAGCCCGAGGATGTCGCGCTCGCCGTCGACGGTGACCGCCAGCGCCACGTAGATGGGCCGGTTGGCGACCTGGCCGTCGCGCAGCTTCACATGGACAGCGTCGATGAACAGGACCGGGTAGACCGGGTCGAGCGGCCGGTTCTGCCATTCGGCCATGCCGTCCAGGACCTTGTCGGTGATGGTGGAGATGGTCTGCTTGGACACCTGCGCGCCGTACACCTCGGCCAGATGCGCAGAGATCTCCCCGGTGGTCAGGCCCTTGGCGGCCAGCGAGATGACCATCTCATCGACGCCGGACAGGCGGCGTTGCCGCTTGCGTACGATCTTCGGCTCGAAACTGCCGTCCCGATCGCGTGGCACGGTGATCTCCACCGGCCCGACGTCGGTGATGACCGTCTTGGAGCGGGCGCCGTTACGGTTGTTGGTCGTCTCGCCGCCGGATCGCTGGTGTTTGTCGTAGCCGAGGTGGTCGGTGATCTCACCTTCCAGCGCGGACTCCAGCACCAGCTTGGTCAGTCGGCCCAGCAGCCCGTTCTCGCCGACCAGTTCCACGCCCTCGGTGCGGGCCTGATCGACCAGCCGGGCCACCAGCTCCCGGTCCGACTCCTTCGTCTTGGCGTCCTTGGGCTGCTTACGCGCCACCGCGGCGTCCTCCAGGTCGATCTCCGTCGATGCCTGGATCACAGTACTCATCAGGTGCGTTCTCCTTGATCAGGAGTTACACCAGTGACCGGGCTCTGGCGCACTTTCGGTGGTGACGGACCGTGGTTTAGCCGAGCAGGATGCGATGGCGGAGGAGCACGAAGCCGGCTCGCCCGTACATCTGC
>NZ_JBFAMX010001299.1:0-1095 GCF_040659615.1 Nonomuraea sp. NPDC049784 | reverse complement strand
GCCGTGGCCGAGGCGGTGGCGTCGGGATCGGCGGCGGCGGCGGTCGAGGCGGCGCTGGCCGTACTGCCGGAAGACACCGCCATCGGACACAACGCGCGCCTGGCGCTGGCCGTCACACGCAAGGCGGGTGACCCGTTCGCGGCCGTGCCCGCGCTCGACGCCGCGCTCCTCGACCACGTCTACAGCTACGGCGTGGGCGCCGCGCAGACCGTCCCGGTGGCGCTGGCGCTGGCCGAGGCGGCGGGCGGCGAACTCGCCCGCGCCGTGCCCGCGGCGGCCTGCCTGGCCGCGCTGGCCGACTCGGCGCCCGCGCTGACCGGGGCGCTGGCGGGGGCCTGCGGCGGGTATGAGGCGATCCCGGAGGGGTGGATCGCGTCGGCCCGCACGCTGGCCGGTTGTTGCCTGCCTGACCTGGCGGGCCGGGATCTGATCGAACTAGCGAGTAATTTCACGGAGGGAATCGCATGACGCCGCTTGAAGACAGGGCCACTGGGTGCGTGGCGGGGGCGGCGGTCGGTGACGCGCTGGGCGGCGCCACCGAGGGCTGGACCCCCGAGCAGATCGTCGAGAGGTACGGGGGCCGCGTCGAGGGCGTCGTGCCGCCGTTCAACGAGGACTGGCGCAACGCCCGCCCCATCGCCCCATACCACAAGGGCGACGGGCACATCACCGACGACACGTTGATGACGCACGCCCTGATCCGCGTGTACGAGAAGGCCGGCGGGCACCTGGACGCGTACGCGATGGCCGACCACCTGGTGCCGGAGCTCATGGGCGAGCGGCGGTGGATCCCCGAGCTGGAGGCGGAGGCGCTGCCGCTGCAGCGGATCTTCCTGGCCGAGAAGTGGATCGTGGCCAGGCTGCACTACGGGCACGTGGACCCGCGCGAAGCCGGTGTCGGAAACATCGTGAACTGCGGCGCGGCCATGTACGTCGCCCCCGTCGGCATCGTGAACGCCGCCGACCCCGACGCCGCCTACGCCGAGGCCGTCGACCTGACCGGGGCGCACCAGTCCAGCTACGGCCGTGAGGCCGCCGGGGCCGCGACGAAGGCCTTGACCAGGCCATCCGCCGCCTCTCCGACTCCGCGAAATC
>NZ_JBFAMX010001298.1:0-1095 GCF_040659615.1 Nonomuraea sp. NPDC049784 | reverse complement strand
CGTCACACCGGCGTCACGCTGACACAGCACCCCGAGATAGCCATGTACCGACACGAACAATCACGTTCCGTCACCACCGAAAGTGCGCCAGAGCCCAGTCAGTGGTGTAACTCCTGATCAAGGAGAACGCACCTGATGAGTACTGTGATCCAGGCATCGACGGAGATCGACCTGGAGGACGCCAGCGTGGCCCGCAAGCAGCCCAAGGAGAGCAACGCCAAGGATTCGGATCGGGAGCTGGTGGCCCGGCTGGTCGACCAGGCCCGTGCCGAGGGCGTGGAACTGGTGGGCGAGAACGGACTGCTCGGCCGGCTGACCAAGCTGGTGCTGGAGTCCGCGCTGGAAGGCGAGATCACCGACCATCTCGGCTATGACAAGCACGAACGCGGTGCAAGCGAGACAGGCAACAGCCGTAACGGCGCCCGCTCCAAGACCGTCATCACCGACGTCGGGCCGGTCGAGATCACCGTGCCACGCGATCGGGACGGCAGCTTCGAGCCGAAGATCGTACGCAAGCGGCAACGCCGCCTGTCCGGGGTCGACGAGATGGTCATCTCGCTGGCCGCCAAGGGCCTGACCACCGGGGAGATCTCCGCGCATCTGGCCGAGGTGTACGGCGCGCAGGTGTCCAAGCAGACCATCTCCACCATCACCGACAAGGTGCTGGACGGGATGGCCGAGTGGCAAAACCGGCCGCTCGACCCCGTCTACCCGGTCTTGTTCATCGATGCCATCCACGTGAAGCTGCGCGAGGGCCAGGTCGCCAACCGGCCGATTTACGTGGCGATGGCGGTGACGGTGGATGGGGAGCGCGACATCCTTGGGCTGTGGGCCGGCGACGGCGGCGAGGGCGCGAAGTTCTGGCTGCACGTGCTGACCGAGATCAAGAACCGCGGCGTGGCGGATGCGCTGATGGTGGTCTGCGACGGGCTCAAGGGGCTGCCGCAGGCCATCGAGACCGTCTGGCCCCAGGCGGTCGTCCAGACGTGCGTGGTGCACTGTGGCCGCCAAGAATCAACATGCTGGTTTTCCTGGGTCGGGGTGCTCGTGTGGTGTGTCTGTCGAGGCGAGGAGGGCGGCGGCCGAGGCGTAGCG
>NZ_JBFAMX010001297.1:0-1097 GCF_040659615.1 Nonomuraea sp. NPDC049784 | reverse complement strand
CCTACCTCGGCGCCGAGCAGGCCCTCGGCCGCCTCAGCCCCGAAGCGCACCCCGATGCCGCCGCCGCCATGATCGTCGGGGCGTGCCACGAACTCATCCTCCCCCACCTGTTCAGGGGCACCCCCGCAGCCGACATCGAGATCCCGCCGACCTTCGTCGATCACCTCGTCACAACGTGCCTTCACGGCATCACGCGAGAACCTCGAAGGTAACGCCCGCCGTGCGAAGCGCGGGGGAGGGGCGCACCTCGCCACCGCAGGCCCGCGAGCGCAGTGTGCCACCCGGCAGCACCGGAATCGGGGAGTCATCCGAACTCTGCGGCGCGGCGATGGGAGCTTCGTGCCCGGAAGAGGGCGACACGGGCGACAGATCGTCGCTCAGGCGGCGCTGTGTTTCGCTCCCGTCGGTTCGTAAACTGGGCGGGTGCCGAAGTTGTGGAACGAGACGATCGAGGCGCATCGCCGCACCGTGCATGACGCGATCCTGGACGCCACCGTCGAGCTGGTGGGCGAGCGGGGGCTGCTGTCGGTGACGATGTCGCAGATCGCCGAGAAGACCGGCATCGGGCGGGCGACGCTCTACAAGTACTTCCCGGACGTCGAGGCGATCCTGCTGGCCTGGCACGGTCGCGTGGTTGCCGGGCACGTGGAGCATCTCGCCCAGGTCAAGGAGCGCGAGGGCGACGCAGGGCGACGGCTCGAGGCCATGCTGGAGACGTACGCGCTGATGCATCAGCGGATGGCGCGGCACGGCTTCGGCGGCGATCTCGTCGCGCTCCTGCACCGGTCGGAGGACGTCGGCCGCGCCCAGCGCCGACTGCATGAGATGCTGCGCGACACGCTGGCCGACGCCGTGCGGGCCGGTGACGTTCGTGACGACGTGCCGGCGGACGAACTCGTCACGTTCTGCCTGCACGCGCTGCGGGCGGCCGTCGACCTGTCCTCTGAGGCTGCTGCTCGCCGGCTCGTCGCGCTCACCTTGGCCGGGCTGCGAGCGGACTGAGCGGAGTCCCGCGGTGGTTCAGTGGGCTCTGGTGGACGCGCGGCGGCGGCGCCAGAGGTGAGTGGCGACGAGGGCGGCCTTCACCAGGACGGCCG
>NZ_JBFAMX010001296.1:0-1098 GCF_040659615.1 Nonomuraea sp. NPDC049784 | reverse complement strand
CGGTGGTCCGGAGTCGGCGCGTCGCGGGCCGGGGCGGCGGCGGTGGTGGTGAAGCCCCGCCGGTCGAGGATCCTGCGGCGTTTGTGGTGCATCCGTTCCAGCATCGGGACCTCGAGGTCGAGGTAGTCGTGGACTTCGACGTCACGTTTGCGGGCTTCGGTGTCACGCATGATTCTGCCGACCTGCTGGATCACCCGGCCTTTGAATGAGATTGGGCTGGCCAGGAACAGCGTGTCCAAGATGGGCGCGTCGAACCCTTCACCGGCGACCTTGTCGATCGCGACGACGACAAGCGGGCCGCTGCTGGCGGCGGACAGTTCCTTGCGGACTCGGCCGCGTTCGGGAGCGGGCAGTGCGCCGTGCAGGATCAGCGGCGCGACACCCAGTTCGGTGAGAGCGCCGCTGAGCTGCTTGACGTGCTCGACCCGGTTGGTCAAGACCAAGCTGCTGCGCCCCCGCCGGTGGGCGTCGGCGATGTCGGCGGCGAGTTGCTGGTTGCGGGTCTGATCGGCGGCGAGTTCGCCGTACATGGCCTGGATGGAGGCGCCGTCGCTGCCCGGCTCGTGAGTGGTGAAGGCTGTGCGGTGCACGATCAGGTGCTTGGCGAAGGTGCTCTGATCGATGATCTCGTGGCGGATCGGCCCACACTGCATCGTGATCACCGGGTCCATCTGGTCGGCCCGATAGGGGGTGGCCGACAGGCCGACCCACCGCTCGGCGGGAATCTTCCGCAAGGCGGCCTCCGCGGCCGGGGCACCCGCCGCGTGGCACTCATCGACCACGACGAGCCCGTAACCGTCCAGGAGCCCGGCATGCGCGTCGCGGTGGCTGAGGGACTGCAGCATGATGAGGTCAACGACGCCCGTGCGCCGATCCTTGCCTGCCCCGAGTGACCCCACCGTCTGATCACCAAGGTCGAGGAAGGTGGTCAGGCGGTCCCGCCACTGAGCGAGCAACTCGGCACGGTTGACGATGACCGCCGTCGGCTCGGCATGACGGGCGATCAACGCACACGCCATCACGGTCTTGCCCGCGCCCGGCTGCGCGACCAGCACGCCGCTCGGATGCGGGGCCATCGCCTCGACCGCAGCGGCCTGG
>NZ_JBFAMX010001295.1:0-1102 GCF_040659615.1 Nonomuraea sp. NPDC049784 | reverse complement strand
GTCCACCGGTTCAACCCGCAGGACTTCCAGGAACCGCCGACTCGCCGCATCAGGCTTGCGGCCCTGCTGTACACCACGTCCATGGACAGGACCTACGGTGGCGGCCACCGCCCTGGTCTGGGACCTGTCCAGCGACACGCGTCAAATCGTCCTGGCCAGCGCCGAGCTCCCCATCGAGCACGTCGACAGCAGCGGCAAGACCGATACCGAGCAGCGCGCTGACCTCGAGTTCGTCCTCAGCCGTCACCGGCACACACCGTTCGACCTGTACCGGCCGCCGCTTCTTCGCCTGGCCGTCCAACGCCTGGACGCCCGGCGCCACCGTCTCGTCTGGACCCACCACCACGCGATCCTCGACGGCCGCGCCCACCAGGTGCTCCTCGCCGAACTCCTGCACCGCTACAACACCGGCAGCAGCCCCGCCTCGCCCCAGCAGTTCGGCCCCTACGCCCGCTGGCTGAGCGAGCAACCGCGCGAGCAGCAGCAGGCCCACTGGGCCAAGCACCTGTCCGGCTACCCCGGCTGTGCCCCGCTGCCCCCCACCCCGCTCGACCCGAGCCTGGACCGGTTCGGCCAGCACACCCGCACACTGCCCGACGCGGTGACCGCAGAACTCACCGCCTTCAGCCAGGTCCACGGCGCCACCCTGTCCGCCGCACTGGTGGCCTGCTGGAGCCTGATCGCCGCCCGGCAGAGAGAGCGAACCGACACCGCGGTAGGCGTCACCGTCTCCGGACGTTCCCCCATCTACCCGCAGGTCATGGACATCGCAGGCCCGCTGGCCTCGACCGTGCCGCTGCTGTGCCCAGCCGACCCTCAGGAAGGCGTCGGCGCGTGGATCAACCGCGTCCACGACGCGCTGGCCCAAGCCGACCAGCACAGCGGATGCTCCTCCGCCGACCTGCACACCTGGACCGGCCTCGCCGAAGGCCAGAACCTTTACGACAGCGTCATCGCCGTCGCCAACTACCCCTATGCCGGCCCACTGGAGGCCGTCGCCGAAGACGACGACACGCTCGTCGTCGTGGACACCGCACAGATCCAGGCGCACGGCGGCCGCACCCGCCACGCCCTGACCCTCATCGTGGAGACGACCGCTGGG
>NZ_JBFAMX010001294.1:0-1106 GCF_040659615.1 Nonomuraea sp. NPDC049784 | reverse complement strand
GCGTGCGCGACGGCACGTACAAGGTCTACTTCACGCACGGCGTGGACTGGGACGGCAAGAGCAAGTCGTTCACGCGCGGGCGTTCGCCGTCGTGCTGCGCACGTACTCGGGCCAGGACGACATCGTGGTGGGCACCCCCGTGGGCAACCGCGACCGGCCTGAGACAGAGGACCTCATCGGGCTGTTCCTCAACACGGTCGTGCTCAGGACCGACCTGTCGGGCGACCCCGGCTTCGCCGAGTTGGCCGGCCGGGTGCGTCGCGTGGCGCTGGACGCCTACGCCAACCAGGACCTGCCGTTCGAGCAGCTCGTGGAAGCGCTCCAGCCCGAGCGCGATCGCTCCCGAACGCCGCTGTTCCAGGTGCGGTTCGACTACGCCCAGGGCGGCGGTGACGACGAGCTCGACCTGGACGGCCTGGCCATCACCGCTTTCGGCGTCGCGAAGGGCACCAGCCAGTTCGACCTCACCATGGTCCTCAGCGACGCCCCCGGTGGTCTGGACGGCACGATCGAGTTCAGCACCGAGCTGTTCGACGCCGCGACGGTCCTGCGGATGGGCGGCCACTTGGCGGCGGTCCTGACGGCCGTGGCGGCCGAGCCGGGACTGCGGCTGTCGGAGCTGTCCGTGCTCGACGACGCCGAGCGCGGCCGGGTGCTGGAGGAGTGGAACGACACCGCCGTGCCGCAGCGGGCGGCATCAGGCGTGGACGAGCTGATCGCGGCCCGAGCGGCGGACCACCCGGACACGATCGCGGTCGTATCCGGCGACGCCTCGCTCGGCTACGGCGAGCTGGACGCCCGCGCGAACCGGCTGGCCCACCACCTGCGCGGCCTGGGGGCGGGCCCGGAGAGCGTGGTGGCGCTGTGCGTGCCCCGTGACGTGAACATGCTGGTCGCGCTGCTGGCGGTGTGGAAGGCCGGTGCTGCCTATCTGCCGCTGGACCGGGACCATCCGGCCGAGCGGCAGGCGTACATGCTGGCCGACAGTGGGGCGACGCTTCTGCTGGGGCACCGGGAACTGGCCGGACACCTCGCAGGCGACGGCGCGGTGTGGCTCGACGACCCCGGCACCGCGGCCGCCGTCGCCGCCGCGCCGGCCGCCCCCC
>NZ_JBFAMX010001293.1:0-1108 GCF_040659615.1 Nonomuraea sp. NPDC049784 | reverse complement strand
GTCTGGTCGAGCACGTCTCCGCGGTCTGCCGCGCCACCAACCTCGGCGTCGTCGTCTACAGCCGGGCCAACGCGATCCTGAACGACCGCTCCGTCGCGGCCCTGGCCGACCGGAACGAGAACCTCGTCGGGTTCAAGGACGGCGTCGGCAGCATCGAGCACCTCACGCGCATCTACGCCTCCGTCGGCGACCGCCTTGCCTACATCGGCGGCCTGCCCACGGCCGAGACGTTCGCGCTGCCGCTGCTCCAGCTCGGCATGAGCACCTACTCCTCGGCGATCTTCAACTTCGTGCCGCAGTACGCGCTCGACTTCTACGCCGACGTCCGGGCCCAGAACCGGGAGGCCGTCTACCGGCGGATCCGGGAGTTCGTGATCCCGTACCTGGACATCCGCGACCGCCAGAAGGGGTACGCCGTGTCGATCATCAAGGCGGGCCTGGCCGCCGTGGGACGCCCGGCCGGACCGGTGCGCCCGCCGCTGCAGAACCTCACCGACGGTGAGCTCGCCGAACTGACCGCCCTCATCAACAAGATCAGCTAGACCATGACCCCCACCATCCAGCGCGTCGAGGTCGTCCCGGTGGCCGGGTACGACAGCATGCTGCTCAACCTCAGCGGCGCCCACGGCCCGTTCTTCACCCGCAACGTCGTCATCACCACCGACTCCGACGGGCGCACCGGCCTCGGCGAGGTGCCCGGTGGCGAGGCGATCCGCCGGACCGTCTCGGAGGCGGCCGAGCTGCTGATCGGCCAGCCCGTGGCCCGCTACCGCAGCCTGCTGCGGTCGGTGGCGGCGCGGTTCGCCGACCGGGACGCCGGCGGGCGCGGCGCCCAGACGTTCGACCTGCGCACGACCGTCCACGCGGTCACGGGCCTGGAGTCCACCCTGCTCGACCTGCACGGCCAGCATCTCGGGCTGCCCGTGGCCGAGCTCCTGGGCGAGGGCCGGCAGCGCGACCGGGTGCCGATGCTGGGCTACCTCTTCTACGTCGGCGACCCGGGCAAGACCGACCTTCCCTACCTGGTGGACGACGCGGGCGAGGACCGCTGGTCCCAGGTGCGGCGCAAGGAGGCGCTCACGCCCGACGCGGTGGTCGCGCTGGCCGA
>NZ_JBFAMX010001292.1:0-1109 GCF_040659615.1 Nonomuraea sp. NPDC049784 | reverse complement strand
GGCGGTGACTACAACCCGGAGCAGTGGGACCCCGCCGTATGGCGGGAGGACGTCCGGCTCATGCGCGGCTGCCACCCCCTCCAGCAGCGTGGCCAGATGCCCGGCCATGCGCTCGATCCGCTCGCCGGAGAAGAGCGCGGTGTTGTACACGAACAGGAACGACCCGCCACCCCCGGTGTAGAGCTCCAGGTCGAACCGCGTCGCCCACACTCCCGGCTCGAACCCCTCCAGCGTCAGCGGCCCGGGCTCCGGCTCGCCGCCGTAGTTCTGCATGGCCAGGATGACCTGGAACACCGGCGATCTGGACGGCTCCCGCGCCACGTTCAGCTCCTGGACGAGCCGCTCGAACGGCACCTCCTGGTGCGTGTACGCGTCCGTGGCCAGGTCACGCACCCGGCACAGCAGCTCCGCGAACGACGGATCCCCGGACAGGTCCACCCGCATCGCCAGCATGTTGACGAAGCACCCGACCAGGTTGTCCAGCTCGGGCAGCGACCGCCCGGCCACCGGCGAGCCGATCGCCACGTCGTCCTGCCCCGCGTACCGTCCGAGCAGCACCGCGAAGGCCGCCAGCAGCACCATGTACGGCGTCGCGCCGTGCTCACGCCCCAGCCGGTCCAGCCGCTCGGCCGGCTCGGGGGCGACCGAGAAGTGGTGCGCCGCCCCGGCGTAGGTCAGCTCCGGCGGCCGTGGCGCGTCGGTCGGCAGCTCCAGGGGCTCCAGCCCGGCCAGCCGCTCCCGCCAGTAGTCCACGTCGCCGCCGGGCCGTGCGCGCTGCCAGGCCGCGAAGTCCCCGTACGTCACGGGCAGGTCCGGGGCCGTCCCGCCGGTGCAGAACGAGAGGATCTCGCGCAGCAGGATGTTCGCGGACCAGCCGTCGGCCGCGATGTGGTGGACGGCCAGGGCCAGCACGTGGTCGCCGGGTGCCAGCCGTACCAGCAACGCCCTGATGACCGGCCCCGACACCAGGTCGAACGGCTCCGCCAGGAACGGCCCCACCAGCTCCCTGGCCGCCTCCACCGACCCGGCCTCGGCGACGGTGAGCGGGACCTCCGCGTCCTCCGGCACCAGCACGTCCGGCTGCCCGTCCGCGCCTTCCGGGAAGCGGG
>NZ_JBFAMX010001291.1:0-1110 GCF_040659615.1 Nonomuraea sp. NPDC049784 | reverse complement strand
CGGCGGGCGAGTGGTGGAGCGGAGCGCTGCCGCAGGAACGCATCGCCGCCGCCGAACGGGCCGGACACCACAGACACACCCGCCGCGAGCGCTTCCAGGGCTACCGCGACGCTCTCGAGGCGGCGGGCCTGCCGTTCGAGCGCTCCCTGGTGGAGACGGGCCACGACCAGGAGGCCGCGGCCCAAGCCACCATGCGCCTGTTAGCCCTCGACGATCCGCCGACGGCGCTGTTCGCGGGCAACAACCTCGCGTCGATGGGCGCGGTGGTGGCGCTGTCGCGGGCCCGCCGCAGGGACGTGGCGCTGGTGGGCTTCGACGACCTGCCCCTGGCCGAGTGCCTGGACCCGCCGCTGACGGTCGTGGCCCAGGACCCGGCGCGGATGGGTGCCGCGGCTGCGGAGCTGGTGCTGTCGCGACTGGACGGCGACAGGTCGAAGGCCCGCAGGACCCTGGTGCCCACCCGGCTGATCGTCCGGGGCTCGGGCGAGCTGCCCGGGCCCCGGTGATCGTCAGCGTTTGACGGCGAACGTGCCCGTCAGCGGCCCGAGCTCGACGGTGTACGCGCCGGGCTCGCCGCGACGCACGTCGAAGGAGACCTTCGCGTCCCGGCCGGCCCGCAGCTCCACGCTCTTCCGCTGCTCCACCTGACCGTTCACGCGGAGTACGGCCTCGTACGCACCCGCCGGCTCGCCCACGTTCTTCACCCGCGCCGAGACCTCCACGCGCCCGGAACGCGAGACCGAAGGCGTCACCTCCAGGTCGCTCAGCGCGAACAGCGCCTTCGGCCCGGCCACCCGGTCGTGCAGGAACACGTCGGAGCGCCGGTTCGTGTCGCCCTCGACCAGGTTGGCCGAGGTGCTCTCGAACGCCACGAACCGCCCGTCGTCGCTGATCGACGGCAGGTCCGACCAGCCGTCCCCTTCCGCTCCCTTGGGAGCCGTGGAGATCCGCTCGGTCGTGCCGGCCGCGACGTCCCGCACGAACACGTCGTTCCGCCCGTTGGCGTCGCCGCCGACGATGTCGGCCGAGTCGCTGTAGAAGGCGACCAGCCGCCCGTCGGCGCTGGGCGCAGGGGCGAACGACATGCCCTTGTCCCGGCTTCCGTCAGAA
>NZ_JBFAMX010001290.1:0-1111 GCF_040659615.1 Nonomuraea sp. NPDC049784 | reverse complement strand
ATCGCACTGGGCCGCGCGCATCGATGAGAGAAACTCTGGACCACCCACCCGCAGAGGAATGTGCCTGACCATGCTTGCCACCCACCGACGACCACCAGCCCGCCAGCGTGCAGCACTTCGCGAGGCGCCTGCCATCCGGCGCGTCCCAGCACGCATGACCAGCTTGCCCGAGGCGGTGGCGTCTGATGCGTGACCGGAACCTGCAGTTCATCGTCGCGACGTTCGACCAACTGGGTGTGCGTCCCGATCCACAGGACCGGCGACGGATCAACGCGCTGGCCGACATGGATCTGCAGAGCGTCCGCGTGGTGCTGGATCTGATGCGGAAGGCGTACGAGGCAGGCCGAGCTGCGACCGGTGAGGCTCAATGAGCCACCGATAGGTTGCACGCGCACCACGTCCGGCACACCGCCAGGCAGGCAATCACCGACCGGCTCAACTGTGCTTCGCAAATGATCGTCTCGTGGGACAGCGCCGCCACCACCACGAAGGCTCTCCTCCTGCACGCCAACTCGGGCGCCACCGCGATCGAGTGCGAGAACACACTCCGAACCGCACTGGGCGCGACACCGGGCCGAGCGTGGCGTCCTCGCCGCGCCGAGCTCGCAACGCAGGGTGGGGCCCCGTCACCGTAGTGCACGGCAACCCCGCCTCCGACGAGAACATGCGGCTTATCGGCCAGGTGCTGCCCGCGCTGGCCAAGCAGGCCGACCTTCTGGCCTTCCGCCAGGGCGGCAACGACTCCATCACCTACGTCTTCGCCCCACCCGACGCCGCCGCCGCGTTCGAGGCCCAGGTCCGGGCAGTTGCCCGCCGTGGTGGCGGATCGTGCCGTCGCTGCAGCTGCTTCGCCACCTGGCGACCGAAGCCGCCCGTCAGGCCCAGCAGCTCCTGACCGACGGCACCCTGCTCGAGACGGACCCGATCATCGACGCCGTGCGCCTGACCGCTTCCCTGCCGACCTCCCTGCCGACCGGGGAGCGTGCCGAGATCGTGGCCCACCGGCTCGACATGGAGCCGCAGGCCTTCCGCCGACTCCTGAAAACCTATGCGCTGGCCGGCGCCCCCGGTGTCCGCGCCACCCGTCACCCCTACCCAGACGACCCCCAGG
>NZ_JBFAMX010001289.1:0-1111 GCF_040659615.1 Nonomuraea sp. NPDC049784 | reverse complement strand
GCCGCCGAACCGAAGATCACCGCCCTAAGCGGCGGCGGCGTCACCCTCGCCGACGCGGCCGACGAATTCCTGTCGACCCACCGCGTCGCCAACTCCAACACCCACCGCGCCTACACCTCGGCGATCGACCACACCATCGCCGCCGTCGGCGGCGGAGCGCGCCGCCTGGCCGACGTCACCGACGCCGAGATCGGCGACGCCCTCACCTGCCTGTGGGGCAGGTGCGCGCCAGCGACATGGAACCGCAACCGGGCCGCCGTCTCCTCCTGGCTGACCTGGTGCGCCAGCAAGAAGAGGTGGGCGGCCCCGTCGGTCCCGGCCGAGGCCGAACGGCGCCGCGAGAACGTCGACCACACCAAGGCCGTCGCCAAGACCAAGCTGGAACGGCTGCTGTCGCGCCGCGACCTCCCCCTCCGGGACAAGACCCTCTACCGGATGCTGTATGAGACCGCGGCCCGCGCCGCCGAGATCCTCTCCCTCGACGTCGATGACCTCGACCTTGAGAACCGGCGCGCACCACTGCGCTCCAAGGGCGGCGATGTCGAGTGGATCTATTGGGGCACGGGCACCGCCCGCCTCCTGCCTCGTCTGCTCCGACTGCCGGAGGGTCACCCCGACGGCCTGGCCCGCACCCGGGGGCCCCTGTTCCTGGCCGAACGCCGCCCCGTCCCGGCGCGCCGCCCTGGCCTCGAGCACATCTGTCCCCACACCGGACGGCCTCGCCTCGGCTACGACCGTATCCGCGTTCTCATGGAGCAGCAGATCGGCCTCGATCCCCACCAACTCCGCCACTCGGCCGCCACCCACCTCGGCGAACAGAAGGTCCCGCTCCAGCTCATCATGGCCAAGACCCGGCACAAGAATCCCCGCACCGTGATGCGCTACACCCGGCCCGGGGGTGAAGCCGTCGCCGAGATCACCGACCTTCTCGCCCCACCCAGACGCACCCACTGATCAGCCGTTCCACTCTTCAAGATCATCCCAATGTGGGTTTTGGGCTTATGTGGGCTGACCCCCAAGTACAAGGCGATCCGGCCCGCGTACGTCTTCTCGGTGTTGAACGCCCGGCCGGCCGCACGCAGCCCCGCCAGGTACGCGCACGCCTCGACGT
>NZ_JBFAMX010001288.1:0-1114 GCF_040659615.1 Nonomuraea sp. NPDC049784 | reverse complement strand
CGAGCAGCCAGGCCCAGCCGTAGGGCCGCTCGAACGTCGGGTGGGCCCGCAGGTAGACGGCCTCGGTCATCAGGTGCTCAGGCGGCACGCAGGTGGGTCTGTCAGCGGGGGCGAAGGACAACCGCGCCGTCGAGGCCAGAGCCGACGTGCTCACCTTCACCACCGCGCCCCTGTCCGAGGACGTCGAGGCCGTCGGCCCGGTCCGCGTGCGGTTGTACGCGCGCTCGGCCAACCCGAACGTCGACTACTTCGCCCGGCTGTGTGACGTGGACGCGCGCGGCCGGTCGATCAACGTGTGCGACGGGATCGTGCGCCTGCGCGAGCCGGGCGATGTCCGGACGGTCGAGATCGCCCTGTGGCCGATGGCTCACCGGTTCAAGCGCGGCCACCGCATCCGGCTGCAGGTCTCCAGCGGCGCCCACCCGCGCTTCGGCCGTAACCCTGGCACCGGCCAGCCGCTCGCGACCGGGCGAGACCTGCGCGCGTCCGATCACGAGATTTTCCACGACCGCCAGCACCCGTCAGCCCTCTGGCTGCCCCTCACCCCTGGAGCATCATGAATCTGCTTGTCCTCGGCGGCACCCACCACGTGGGCCGCGCTGTCGTGGAGGTCGCGCTGGAGCGCGGCGACGAGGTGAGCACGCTGAATCGCGGTCTCAGCCGCGAGCCCGAGCCCGGTGTGCGGGCTCTGCTAGCCGACCGCACCGACCCTGAGGCCGTACGGCTGGCGCTGGCCAGCCAGGAGTGGGACGCGGTCATCGACACCTGGGCCTGGGCACCCCGTGTGGTGCGCGAGACCGCCCGGCTGCTGGCTGATCGGGCAGGCCACTACGGGTATGTCTCCAGCCGCGGCGTGCACCGCTGGCCCTGGCCCGCGCGCGCGGACGAGCATGCCCCGCTGGTCGACGGCGACCCCGCCAGCACCGACGACGCCGACTACGCCGCCGCCAAGCGCGGCGGCGAACTCGCCGTCCTCGAATCCTTCCCCGAGGCGGCGCTGCTGGCCAGAGCCGGGTTGATCCTCGGCCCGTACGAGGACGTCGGCCGCATCCCGTGGTGGCTGCGCCGTCTGGAGAAGGGCGGGCGCGTCCTGGCGCCCGCTCCGGCCCAGACG
>NZ_JBFAMX010001287.1:0-1115 GCF_040659615.1 Nonomuraea sp. NPDC049784 | reverse complement strand
GGCCGACGGCTACGACGACGACCGCGTCAACGACGTCCTCGGCGAGATCAGCCAGGCGACCGGCGTCCGCGTGGTGTGCGTATGGAACGAGCGCGACCGCTGGAGCTGCGGCGGCGAGTCCGACTTCTACGTCGAAGACGACGACGGCCAACTGCACGAGCTCGTAGGCGATCTGCGGGAATGGCTCAGCGGGCGTCCCGACGCCCCGGACACCCCGCACTTCCCGGGGCTGCCGGCCAGCTGGATCGGCCCGCCGACCACTGTGAGCGCCGCGACCCTCGCCTGGCATGACGGCCAGCACAACTACGCGAGGCGTGACCTGGAAAGCGCGAATGACCAACCGGGGAGCACCGGCGTCGGACCGCGGCCGTCGACATGACCACCGAACACAAGGAGCCTTGATGCCCATCGACAACCCGCAGGTGGGAGAGTTCGCCCGATACCACCCGAACGGCAGCCCCGACATGCCTGTCCTCGTCGAGATCGTCCACATCGGCCTCGGGCAGGCATATCGAGGTGGCGAACGAATGCTCACCGGGGCCGTCGTCGAACGCAGCGCGAACCGTTGCTTCCTGGTGGGGCAGGAGATCCACGCCCTCGAGCGCAGCGAAGACATCAGCCCTGCCCCAAAGCGGACCGCCAAGCGGCTCCACCTCGAGCCCGTCACCCTCTGGGCGGCGTGCCGCGATGGCCAGCTCTGGGACTGGTACGGCATCAGCGACGGCCTGGCATGGGTCCCCAAGACCTTGGAAGAAACGCTGATGTTCTACAGCGGGCCCTTCGAGCCCCGGCTGTTCCGCGACCGCGACCTGGCCGAGAAGTACCTCGCCGAATCCCCTGACGCTCAGCCCGGCGACAGCCTGGAGCAGGTACAGGCGAAGGTCTGGCGCAGCGAGTACCGCCCGCAGCGCGGCGGCTACGTCATCTACGAGCGGGCGCGGCTCGTCAGCCCCGGCCTTCCCCGCCCGGATCGAAAGGCGTAACACCGATGACCACGCAGCTGAAGAACCCCGCCCAGCCTCATCTCGACCTGATCGACAACGTCGAGAACGCCACCACCGGGACGGCGCAGGCCGCCGCCGTACCCGCCCCGCAGGATCGGCGCACAGCGGTCG
>NZ_JBFAMX010001286.1:0-1118 GCF_040659615.1 Nonomuraea sp. NPDC049784 | reverse complement strand
CCCAGCGTTTCGGCGAGGGTCGCCTGCTTGAGCCAGTTGTACGGGCTGCACGGACGGACGTTGACGCGCTCGCTCACCAGCACCCGTGCCACGTCCCGCCGCCCCGCCCGCAGGGCCGCCTCCAGCAGGGTCTTCTGTACGGCGTCCCGCTGCGCGTGGCTGCCGCCGAACTCGTTGACCCGGTGCCGGATCGGATACAGCGCATCCACCACCGCGTCGTAGTCGCCCCGGCCGAAGGCCACCAGGGAGCGGCACACCGGCAGGCCCACCCGGAGGGTCATGTCCTGGTTGGTGACGCCGGGACGCGGCTCCAGCACGTACGCCTGCCGCGTCGCGATCAGCTTCTCCGCGTCCCCGACCCGACCGGCGCCCACGTACGACATGACCGCGTGCATGTCGTTGAACGCGTAGAACGGCTCGCCCACCCGGACCGGCCACGCGTCGGCCAGGGCGCGCCACCGTTCGCCCTGGTCGGAGCCCTCCAGATAGAGGCGCCAGAGCAGGGCGGCGGCGTCCAGCAGCTCCATACAGGACTGCCCGTCGGCGAGCACCGAGTCGTAGATCGCCAGCGCCCGCGCCTCGTCGCCCGACTCCAGCGCGTAGAGACAGTAGTGCCACCAATTGTGGATGTTGAAGAAGGTGCCGGTCGACCAGTCCGGGAGCCGCGCGTCGAGGTAGCGCACGCCCTCCCCGAACCGGCCCTGCATCTCGTACGTGTGCACCACCGCGTGGATGCCCCACACGTCGCGCGGGTTCAGCTCGACCGCGCGCAGGCCGACCTCCTCCGACCTGTCGTAGTGTCCCGCCTCCTCCAGGCCGAAGGCGTACATCCCCAGGACATGCCCGAAATGCCGGTCGTCTTCCCGCCAGGCGTTCAGGGCCCCGCCGATCCTGTCGCGCAGCGAGCGCGCGTCGCCGGTGAAGAAGTCGACCTGGTGACCGGCGGTCAGTGCCAGGGCGTCGCGCGGGTGCTCCACGGTGATCTCGCCCAGGAGCCGCCCGCACGTCAGCCAGTCTCCGTCGAGCAGCGCCTGCGCGGCCGCCACGTGCGCGCGCTCGCGTGGCAGCAGCGACGTCTCGTCGATCCTGCGGCGGAACGCGGCGAAGCGCGCCCGCGC
>NZ_JBFAMX010001285.1:0-1123 GCF_040659615.1 Nonomuraea sp. NPDC049784 | reverse complement strand
CTGGCGGTCTCGGCCGCGTGCTCGTCCTCAGCCGAAGGGGCGCTGGGGGCCGGGGAGGCGGGGTGCGGGTGGTGGTCGGAGCCGCAGACCGCGCAGGGCCGGCCCTCGGACAGGTCGCGGGCCAGCTCCGCCGCCATGCCGTCGATCCGGGCCTGGCGTAGGTCGAGCCAGTGTTCGCGCAGGGTCTGGGCGTGGTCCACGAGCGCCTGGTGGGTGGCCACGGCCGCCTCCAGCTCCGCTGCCAGCGACTCCCGGCGGTGGGTGGCCTCCAGCGCGGCCCTGGCGGCGTCGAGGCTCGCGGACGCCGCCGGGATGGCCGCCGCCTGCGCCTGCACCTCCGCCAGCGCCGCGCCGGCGTCGGCGATGCGTTCGGGCAGCTCGGCCTCGGTGGCCGACACCTCGGCCTCGCGCTGTGCCAGCGCGTCGAGCTCCACGGCCAGCCTGGCCAGCTCGTCGTCGATCTCGATCAGGTGGGCGGCGGCATCCCGTACGGCCTGCGCGGCCGGGATCCTGGCGGCGTCCATCCGCGCCTCGGCCAGCCTGCCCTCGGCCTGTTCGATGAGGCCGGGCAGGACGGCCAGCCGCGCGCCGACGGCCTCATCGGCGCCGACCAGCTCGGCCAGTTCTTCCTCGACGCGCAACAGGTCGCGCCGGACCACCGACAATCGGGCCTCTTCTGTGAGCAGCTCCGACAGGCGAGCGATCTCCGCCTGCCGCTCCCGCTCCAACGCCGCCAACCCGGCCGCCGTGGGACCGCCTGCCGGCCAGGCTCCCACCGAAGGGCTGGAGTCGCGGTCGGGCGCCGCCCGGAGACCGTCCGCCGAGGGGCCGGTGGCGTTGCCCGCCTGCCGTTCCCGCTGCGCCTGCCGGGTCAGGAGGGGGCGGGCTCGGGCGAGGGCGTCGGCGGCCAGGGTGCGTGCTTTGGTGGCGGCCTCCGAACGTTGCCTGACCGCCGTGATGAGGGGCACCACACGATCGGCCCTGGCGGCGTCGTCGAGGACGGCCTGGAGGTCGGCCCGCTCGTCCGCCCGCTCGTCGAGGGTGCGGCGCAGGGTGAGCGCCTCGGCGTGACGGCGCTGCCGGTCGGCGAGGGCGGCGGCCTCCTCGAACCGCAGCCGCGCCG
>NZ_JBFAMX010001284.1:0-1124 GCF_040659615.1 Nonomuraea sp. NPDC049784 | reverse complement strand
GCGGTCGAGCAGGGCGGCGATGTGGCCGCTCTTGGCGGCGACCTGGTCGAGGAAGCGTTCCCAGGCGGCGTCGGTGAGCTGCTCGACGCGCACCACGGTGTCGTACTCGCTCTCGGTGACGGCGGCGATGCGCCCGGGGCTGACGGTGATGGGGCCGATCTGTCCGGCCTTGGCGTATGCGCGGCCCTTGCGCAGCAGGACCTGGTCGAGCGAGGTGTCCTCCATGGCCTTGACCCAGGCGTGCCCCCACCAGGAGGTGGCGAAGCGGGCGCCGGCGCGCTGCGGAGGGAAAGAGGGGAATCCACGTGCGGCGGTCATCTCAGCTCCACGAGGGCGGCGAGTTCGGCGTCGGTCAGCTCGGTGAGGGCGGCTTCCCCGGAGGCGAGCACGGCCTCGGCGAGCGCCCGCTTGGCGGCGAGCATTTCGGCGATGCGGTCCTCGATCGTGCCCTCGGTGATCAGGCGGTGCACCTGGACGGGCCGGGTCTGGCCGATGCGGTAGGCGCGGTCGGTGGCCTGGTCCTCGACGGCCGGGTTCCACCAGCGGTCGTAGTGGATGACGTGGTCGGCGCGGGTGAGGTTCAGGCCGGTGCCGGCGGCCTTGAGCGACAGCAGGAACACCGGGGCCCGCCCGTCCTGGAAGCGCGCGACCATCTCCTCGCGGCGCGCGACCGGGGTGCCGCCGTGCAGGAGCTGGGTGCTCACGCCCCTGGAGGTCAGGTGCCGTTCCAGGAGGCGGGCCATGGTGACGTACTGGGTGAAGACCAGCACCGCGCCGTCCTCGGCGACGATGGTGTCGACGAGCTCGTCCAGCAGCTCCAGCTTGCCCGAGCGGCCGGTCAGGCGCGGCTCGGTCTCGTGCAGGTACTGGGCGGGGTGGTTGCAGATCTGCTTGAGCCCCGTCAGGAGCTTGACGATGAGGCCGCGCCTGGCCATGCCGCGGGCGTCGGCGATCTGGGCCATGATCTCGCGTACGACCGCCTCGTACAGGCCGGCCTGTTCGGTGGTGAGCGGGACGGGACGGTCGGTCTCCGTCGTTGACAGATCGCAAGAGCAAACGTCTGAACTACACTCACATAGAGATCGATCGCGTAAGCCGACATCTGCTAGAAAACCAGGGCGGGT
>NZ_JBFAMX010001283.1:0-1127 GCF_040659615.1 Nonomuraea sp. NPDC049784 | reverse complement strand
GTTGGGTTAGGCCTGCTGGTCGGAGACCCGCCGTTCGGACTATGGGCGCGGCTGGGTGAACAATCCCGGCTCGGTCTCGACGAGGATGCCGCGGCTGGCCAGTCGTTTGAGCTTGGCGCGGACGTTCTGGATGGCGTTCTGTGTCAGCGGCAGGTCCATGGCCATAGCAAGATCGCGGGCGCGCAGGGAGCCGCCGACCTCGCCGAAGACGGCGAGGATCTGCTGATAGGCGGGATGATCGGGGATCGCGGGAGGAGGTGCGACCGGCTCGACCGGGGCGGGGTCCTCCTCGGCAAGGGAGATGAGGGTCTTGCGGCTGATCCGCAGATGCTCGACCTGCTCGCTGAGTTCTCCCAGACGCGCGGTCAGAGTGTCGATCTCCGCCTGGGTCTGCTCGATCTGGCAGGTCAAGACCTGCTCGCGGGCGTCGATCCGATCCAGGAGCCAGGTGCCGGGGTCGGGTAGGCGAGCGTCGGGCCCGGTCATGTCCACCGCCACGCGGGGGCCGTGCCACGGGTCAGACGGCGGGACATCACGTCCGTCATCGCCCAATACACCCGTGATTCGGAACTGGCCGGAAGGTGCTCGTAGTCGCGGACCAGACGCCGGTGGAACATCAAGATGCCGTAGGTCTGCTCGACGATCCATCTCTTGGGCTGGGGGACGAACCCCTTGTCGGCGGGGTTACGTCCGACGATCTCCACGTCGATCCCCAGACCGGCGCCATGCGCAAGGACCGTGTTCTTGAACCCCTGGTCGACCAGCGCCTTGGTCACCGTGCCCTCGGTGCCGGCGGCGACCCGGTCCAGCAGAGCCATCCCGGCAACATTCTCGTGGGCCGAGGCGGCCAGCATGACCACGGCGATGACCAGGCCCAGCGCGTCCACCGCCAAGCCCCGTTTCCTGCCCGGTACTCGCTTGGCGGCGTCCTTACCGGTCGTGGAGGCGGGAACCCCAGCCGCGACGTGGACACTCTGGGTGTCCAGCACGACCAGGCTCGGGTCGGCTAATCGTTTCTTCTTCTCGCGCAGATGCCAGCGCAGCAGGTCGTGGATCGTCTTGTCAGTGCCGTCATCACGCCACTTGCTGAAGTAGTAGTACGTCGCGCTCTTGGGCGGCAGGTCGTG
>NZ_JBFAMX010001282.1:0-1129 GCF_040659615.1 Nonomuraea sp. NPDC049784 | reverse complement strand
CCAGCAACAGGGTGAAGGCGGCGCTTTCGGCTGCGGAGAGGTTGACTCGGCCCAGGTGCACCGCTGCCGGGTCGAGGGCGATGCCGGGCGCGTATGCGGCCAGGTCGTGCGCGTCGGGATGATAGCGGTAGAGGCCGCCGTCCAGGCCTTGCACGCGTCCGGCGGGCGCGTACAGGTGGAGGTGGACGCTGTAGAGCCCGCCCGCCGAGGGGTACAGGAAGCCGCTGCGCCCGGGGGTCAGCTCGCGGCGCAGGCTCTCCAGCAGGTGTCCCAGCTGGCCGGTGGTCACCGGCCGGCTGCTGAATCGGCGGGGGGTGAAGCGTCGCTCACGGCATGAGGTGGGGCAGGGGCGCGGTGCGGGCAAGGTCCGGTGGTCGGGTGGAGGTGGGTAGGCGGGCCGGCTGGAGCGGAAGTGCTCGCGCTCGTCGGGGTCGGTGAGGGTGGGCAGGGCGGTCCATGGTGACGGGGTGGTTGATGCGGCGGGGCGGGTGTCTGTGCGGGCGGTGCTGGCGTGCTGGAGCAGGGTGCGAAGGGTGGGGGCCTGGTAGAAGGCGGCGAGGTCGGGTCTGATGCCGGTGTGCCGTTCGACGACGTTGGCGATGCGGATGACGTCGATGCTGGTCAGTCCGGCGTCCAGGAGATCGTCGTCGAGGTCTGCGGGGGTGGGCAGCAAAGCGCGTAGCGCGTCCTGAAGGGGCCCGGCAGCTCTCATGCCGGCGGAGCCGTTGGCGGAGGGGATCGCCAGCCGGTCGGCGGTGGCGGCAGCGTGAGAAAGTTCCGCCCGGTCGATCTTGCCAGTGGGGGTGCGCGGCAGTGCTGTCCGGCGGGTGAAGGTGGCCGGGAGCATGTGGGAAGGCAGCCGCTGGGCGAGCTCGGCGCGCAGGTCCTGCAGGGGCCGGGTGGTGACGACGACGGCGTGCAGGCGCCGGTCGGTTCGCTCGCCGGTGGCGATCACGGCGGCCTGTTCGACGCCGTCCAGTTCTTCGAGGGCCGCCTCAACCTCGCGAAGCTCGACGCGGTAGCCGCGGATCTTGACCTGATCGTCGCGGCGGCCGAGGAACTCGATCGTGCCGTCGGGGTGCAGCCGCCCCCAGTCGCCGGTGCGGTACCAGGTCTGCCCGGTGCGGCC
>NZ_JBFAMX010001281.1:0-1130 GCF_040659615.1 Nonomuraea sp. NPDC049784 | reverse complement strand
GCTCCTGGCCCACAGCCGGCCGCTGCACGTCGACCCACGCAGCGACCCGCTGTTTCGCACCCACCTGATCCGCCTCGGCGAGCACCGGCACGTCCTGCTCCTGCAAATCCACCACTTCATCAGCGACGGCTGGTCGATCGGTGTCCTCTACCGCGACCTCGCCGAGCTCTACAACGCCGCCCGCGCCGGCCGCCCCGCCTGCCTGCCCGCGCTCCCCCGCACCTTCGCCGCCGTAAGCCGCGACATGCACACGGAACGCCGCAACGAGCAGCTGGGCCGCCAGCTCGCCTACTGGAGCGACCGCCTGAACCGGCTCGGCCCCGCCCTCACCTTCGCCGCCACGCCGCCCCAGCACCACGCCGGGAGCCGCCCCGTGGCCGTCGAACGCGTTCACATACCGGCCCCGGCCGTACTCGCCCTACGCGCCCGCGCGCGCGGCGGCGCCCGCGGCCCGCTCGCCGGCCCGATCCTCGCCGCGCTCGCCCTGCTCCTGCACCACCAAAGCGCAGCCACCGACATCCGCATCGGCATGATGATCGCCAACCGGGCCCGGCCGGACACCGAGCACCTGATCGGCTACTTCGTCAACACCGCCGTCATCCGGCTGCGCGTGCACCCCGAGCTGACCGCCGCCCAGCTGACCGAGGCCGCCAACACCGCCGTACGCGAGGCCGTCGAACACCAGGCCCTGCCGATCCAGGACCTCAAGCAGGAACTGCACCCAGCCGCCGTCCCGCTGTATCAGGTCACCCTCGCGCTCAACACCATGCGCGCCGGCACGCTCACGCTGGACGGCGTCCACTGCCAGGACATCGACCTGGAAGAGACCAGCCGGCGGATGGCTCCAACAGTCATCGAACAGCGCTGGGTCCTCCAAGAGCAGGACGGCGCCCTGGCCGGCACCCTCACCTATCAATGCGGCACGTTCACCCCGCCGCAGATCCGCACGGCGTTGAGCGACTTCGACCACGTGCTCGGCGCCGTCGCCGCCGGGCATCCCACCGTCGCCGCCATCACCAGCGCCCTGCGGCACACGGCGGCCAGAACATGAGCGGAGGTCAAAGTATGAGCGGGGCTCGCAGCACGCAGCGCACCGATCCCGGCCTCGCCGCCGTCCTGGACGCCTACGG
>NZ_JBFAMX010001280.1:0-1132 GCF_040659615.1 Nonomuraea sp. NPDC049784 | reverse complement strand
GCGCTCCCACACCGCCCGGAGCCGCCGGCGAGCTGTACATCGGCGGCCCGGGCGTGGCCCGCGGCTACCTCAACGCGCCCGACGCGCCCTTCGTCACCCTGCCGGACGGCCGTTACTTCCGCACGGGCGACCGGGTGCGGCTGCGGCGGGACGGCCGGCTGGAGTTCCTCGGCCGCCTGGACGCCCAGGTGAAGGTGCGCGGCTTCCGCGTCGAACCGGGCGAGGTCGAGCACTGCCTGCTCACGCACCCCGACGTCCGCCAGGCGGCCGTGCTCGCCCGAGACGGCGACCTGGTGGCCTACGTCGTCCCGCGTTCACCCGACGAGCCACCGGCCGCCCTCGCTGCCCACGTCGCGCGGGCGTTGCCGCCGTACCTCGTTCCCACGCACTGGGTGATGCTCGACGCGCTCCCCCTCACCCGCAACGGCAAGCTTGACAAGGCGGCGCTCCCCGAGCCGGACGGCCCCGTGGGCAGCGACGACACGCCGCCCAGGACCGACGCCGAGGAGCTGGTCGCCGATGTCTGGGCCGAGGTGCTCGGCGCCGACAAGATCGGCGCGTTCGACGACTTCTTCGCCCTCGGCGGCCACTCGTTGCTGGCCATCAGGGTGGCCGCCAGGTTACGCGCCCTCGCGGGCGTGGACCTGCCGATCCGCACGCTCTTCGACCGCCGTACCGTCGCCTCGCTGGCCCTCGCCGTCGAGGAGGCGCTGGTGGCCGAGGTGGCGGGGCTGTCCGACGAGCAGGCCAGGAGCCTGCTGGATCCGCGACCTCCGGAGGGCTCATGACCGAGCTTGTCGAGGTCATCAATAGGCACAGCACCTTGGTCATGAGACCGACGAAGGAGGGCTCATGACCGAGCTGAGCGAGGCCCAGCGGGCGCTGCTGAGCCAGCGGCTCCGGAGGCGCGACAAGCCCCGGCCGAGCATCCCCGCGCTGCCCGCCCACCAGCCCCCGCCCCTGTCGTACGCGCAGGAGCGGCTGTGGTTCATGGAGCAGTACGCGCCGGGGAACGCCGCGTACACGATCCCGCTGGTGCGCCGGGTACGCGGGCCGCTCCAGGCCGACGCGCTCGAGGCGGCGCTCCGCAAGGTGTGCGAGCGGCACCAGCCGCTGCGCACCCGCTTCCCGG
>NZ_JBFAMX010001279.1:0-1132 GCF_040659615.1 Nonomuraea sp. NPDC049784 | reverse complement strand
GGCGCGATCACGGCCACCACGCCGGTCGGCTCGGGCGAGGACAGGTTGAAGTACGGCCCCGCGACCGGGTTGGCCGATCCACGCACGGCGGCGATCTTGTCGGACCACCCCGCGTACCAGACGAGCCGGTCCACCGTGGCGTCCACCTGCTCGAGCGCCGCCTTCTTGCCGCCGCCCAGCTCCTCGGCGAACTGCCCGCGCCGCCCCTCCAGCATCTCGGCGACCCGGTAGAGGATCTGCCCCCGGTTGTAGGCGGTGGCGCCCGACCAGCCGGGGAACGCCTTTCGCGCGGCCACCACCGCGTCGCGGGCGTCCTTGCGGGAAGCGCGGGACGCGTTGGCGAGGAACTCGCCCTTGGCCGAGGTCACGGGGTAGGACCTCCCACTCTCCGAGCGCGGGAACGCCCCTCCGATGAACAGCTTGTAGGTCTTTCTGACGGACAACCTACTCATCGCCCCGCCCTCTCCATGTGGACTCCTGCGACATCTCGACCGGCACGAAGACCTGGCCGCACCGGCTCACGCCGCAGCGGTGGGCGTACCACCCGGTGCGTACGGGCCGCCCGGCCCTGGCGAAGGCGTGGCCCCTGGTGGCCTGCGCCCGCCGCTTGGCGCGGCGGGGACGGCGGTGATCAGACATCGAGGTACGCCTCCAATCCGAGCAACCCGCCCTCGCGGCCGTAGCCGGATTCCTTGTAGCCGCCGAAGGGCGAGGTGGGGTCGAACTTGTTGAACGTGTTGGCCCACACGACCCCCGCCCGCAGCTTGTCGGCCATCCACAAGATGCGCGAGCCCTTCTCGGTCCAGATCCCGGCCGACAACCCGTACGGGGTGTTGTTGGCCTTCTCCACCGCCTCAGCCGGCGTACGGAACGTCAGCACCGACAACACCGGGCCGAAGATCTCATCCCGGGCGATGGTGTGCGACTGCGCCACCCCGGTGAAGATCGTCGGCGGGAACCAGAACCCCCGCTCGGGCAACTCACACGCCGGCGACCACCGCTCGGCCCCCTCCGACTCCCCGACCGCGGACAGCTCGCGGATCTTGGCCAGCTGCTCAGCCGAGTTGATCGCACCCACATCGGTGTTCTTGTCCAGCGGATCACCCACCCGCAACGTCGCAAGCCGGCGCTT
>NZ_JBFAMX010001278.1:0-1133 GCF_040659615.1 Nonomuraea sp. NPDC049784 | reverse complement strand
CCGCGCACCCGGAGTTCGCCGACCGGCGCACCACCAAGACCGTGGACGGCCGGCCGGTCACCGGCTGGTTCACCGAGGACTTCACGCTGGCCGAGCTGAAGACGCTGCGCGCCAAGGAACGCGTGCCGGACCTGCGCCCGGACAACACGGCCTTCGACGGGCTGCCGGAGATCCCGACGTTCGAGGAGGTCGTGAAGCTCGCGCTGGAGCACGGCGTCGGCGTCTACCCCGAGACCAAGCACCCCACCTACTTCGACTCCATCGGCCTGTCGCTGGAGGAGCCGCTGCTGGACGTGCTGAACCGCTACCACGTGCGCAAGGCGTACATCCAGTCCTTCGAGACCGCGAACCTGCGCGAGCTGCGCTCCAAGACGAGGCTGCCGCTGATCCAGCTCATCACGTTCGGGGGCGCGCCGTACGACTGGGCCGCCTCCGGGAGCACCCGCACCTATGACGACATGGTGACGCCCGACGGGCTGCGCGAGGTGGCGACCTATGCGAACGGGATCGGGGTGGACACGCGCCGCGTGGTGCCCCAGGACGCCTCAGGCAAGACCCTCGAGCCCACTACGCTGATCGCCGACGCTCACCGGCGGCGGCTCGACGTGCACGTGTGGACGGTACGGAACGAGAACTCGCAGCTGCCGGCGGACTACCGGCTGGGCAATCCGGCCAGCCCCGTCTACGCCCGGGCCACCGGCAACGTGATGGGATGGCTGTCGAGGCTGGTCGAGCTGGGGATCGACGGGGCGTTCTGCGACGACCCGGCCATGGGGAGGGCCGTGGTGACCGGACGGGCGGCGTAGGGGCCGACGAGAGCTCGATCGCCGCGCCTGGGGTCCGGCACGGCGATCGATGGTCCCTGGCCCTATTCCCCACCGGATCAGTAGGTACATTGGTCCGGTGACCAACGATCAGCACGGCCTGGCGGTGACCGGGGCGGGTGCCGCCGCAGTACGGCACTACGACCGGGCGATCGACGAACTGCTGCACTTCCGGGTGGAGGTCGACGCCGAGACCAACGCGGCGCTGGCCGAGTCGCCCGGCTTCCCGATGGGCAACGTCCTGGCGGCGTACCTGGGGCTGCTCACCACCGAGGTGGAGGACGCGCGGACGGCGCGGGCGCGCTTCGC
>NZ_JBFAMX010001277.1:0-1151 GCF_040659615.1 Nonomuraea sp. NPDC049784 | reverse complement strand
CATCGCCCGGCGGCTGGCATGAGCACCGCGCCGAAGATCGCCGCCCTGCACGGCGGACACGTCAGTCTCGCCGCGGCCGCCGACGCCTTCCTGGCCACCCCGCGCACGGCCAACCCCAACACCCACCGCGCCTACGCCTCGGCCATCGACCGCGTCACCGCCATGCTCGGCCCCGACCGGCCGCTGACCGAAGTCACCGACGCCGAGATCGGCGCCGCGCTCGCCGAGCTGTGGGGAGCGAGCGCGCCCGCGACCTGGAACCGCAACCGCGCCGCCGTCACCTCCTGGCTCATCTGGTGCCAGACCAAGAAGCACTGGGCAGCCCCGTCGGTCCCGGCCGACGCCGAACGCCGCAAGGAAGCCGCCGACGAGACCCGCGCCGTGGCCAAGACCACCATCCACCGACTGCTCTCGCGCCGCGACATCCCGCTCCGGGAGAAGACGCTCTGGCGGATGCTGTATGAGACCGCCGCCCGGGCTGCGGAGATCCTGGCGCTGAACGTCGAAGACCTCGACCTGGAGCATCGGCGTGCCCCCGTCCGCTCCAAAGGTGGCGCCATCGAATGGGTGTACTGGGACAGCGGCACCGCTCACCTGCTGCCCCGCCTGCTCCGCCTCCCGGACGACAGTACGCGAACGCACGGCCCGCTGTTCCTGTCCGAACGCCGCCCCGTCCCAGCCCGGCGGCCCGCCGCCGCCGACATCTGCCCGCACACCGGCCGCGCCCGCCTCGGCTACGACCGCGCCCGCGTCCTGCTGAAGAAGTATGCCGGGCTCGATCTGCACCAGCTGCGTCACAGTGCCGCCACCCACCTCGGCGAGGCCGAGGTGCCGCTGCAGCTCATCATGGGCAAGACCCGGCACAAGAACCCGCGCACCGCCATGCGCTACGTCAAGCCTGGTGCTGAGGCCATCGCCAAGGTCACCGAGGTTTTGGCGCCACGTCGTCGTACCCACTGATCAACAGAGTGGCGGCTGGCCAGAGCTGTAGGAGTTCCGGGTTATCACGGAGCGAAGCAGCCGCAGGTCGCTACCGCTAATTTCCGTACTCAGCCTCGAACTAGTCGCTATTGCAGCTGGTGGAATCTCCGATCACCTGACACGTCGCCTGCCGCCCGGCTGGGATTGCGATCAGGGAGTGGAAGCCGCCT
>NZ_JBFAMX010001276.1:0-1154 GCF_040659615.1 Nonomuraea sp. NPDC049784 | reverse complement strand
CGACGAGGGGCACGCAGACGAGCACCGCCGCGTACTGCCAGGGGCTCGGGACGGTCAGCTCGGGGAAGAAGCGCGAACCGGTGATCCGGATCCCGGCCACGGCCGGCCGTACCAGCTGGAAGAGGACGACGCCGGCCAGCGCGCCGAGCAGCGCGCCCAGCGCGGCGTCCACCGCGGCGAGGACGTTGATCTGCCGGGAGGTGGCGCCGACCAGCCTGATCGCCGCGAAGCGCGCCTCGCGGCGGGCGGCCGCCAACCGGGTGGCCGTGCCCACCAGCACCAGCAGCGGGACGATCAGCCCGATGGCGGCGATGCCGAACCCGAACTGGTAGACGTCCGCGCTCTCGTCGACCGCCGGCTCGGTGGCGACCGTGTCGACCTGCCAGGTGCCGATCATGGCCGCGACCTCCTGCGGCGTCCCTCCCGCCACGATGACCAGCTCGTCGGGCCCGGACAGCGCGGCCTGGCCGATCAGGCCCGCCCGCGTCCCCGGGAAGCGGTCGGCGAGCTGCTCGCGTGGCGCCGAGTCCAGCAGCCTGGCCAGCGCGGGCGAGGCGTAGTACTGGCCGGGGCCGGGCATGCGGGACAGGCCGGGGATGACCGGCGCCCGGTCGCCGAGCGCGGCGGCGTCGAGCCTTGTGATCGTCCGGCCCGCGTAGTAGTCCTCGCGGAAGTTCCACAGCGCGCCGTCGTTGGTGGCGTCCAGGGCCCAGCCGCTGGGCGCCGTGCCTTGCGTGCACTCCCAGCAGGGGCGGTCGTTGGTGGCCTGGAAGGCGTTGAACAGCGACAGCGTGGCCAGCAGCACCGCGACGCCGACCGCCACCCCGGCCACGATCAGCACCAGCCGGGCCGCCGTCTCCCTGCCGCTGCTCAGCGATAACCGCAGTCCCAGCAGGATCATCGGACGATCCCGCCGGCGTACGGGTCGGTCACCTTGCCGTCACGCACGACGACCTCTCGGTCGGCGCAGGCCGCGACCCGGGCGTCGTGCGTCACGACGATCACGGTGGCGCCTTCCTCGCGGGCCAGGCCCACCAGCAGATCCATCACGTGCTCGCCGGTGAGCGAGTCGAGCGCGCCGGTCGGTTCGTCGGCGAACACGACCCGCGGCCGCGCCACCAGCGCTCTGGCGATGGCCACCCGCTGGGCCTGCC
>NZ_JBFAMX010001275.1:0-1164 GCF_040659615.1 Nonomuraea sp. NPDC049784 | reverse complement strand
CGCCGAGCTCGGCCGCCTGGTGCGCCCTGGACAGCAGCGCCGCCACACCCTCATCGCGTACCACCTGCTCGGGGAAGTGCGGTGTCGCGTAGGGCGCGCCCAGCTCGGCGGCGATCCCGGACAGCGTGTCGATCGACGGGTAGAGCATGCGGTACGACCAGCCGTCCGGTGTGCCGGCCTGGCCGGTGTGCGCGGAGTCGGGGTTGACCAGCACCACCTCGCCCGCGCCCGCACGCAGCAGGGTGCCGCGGTAGTCGAACTCCTCGACACCCCTGACGATCACGCCGATGGCGTAGCCGTCGTGAACGTGCCGGGTGAAGCGGTGGGTGACGTAGCGGGCCTTGAGCAGGTCGGTGCCCGGCACCGCCGGATGCCGCCAGAAGTGCGCCTGCTCCTTCATCGGGGTCTGAACGTCTTCGCGAACGTCTCGAAGTAGCGCCTGTCGGCGGCCCAGCGGGAGTCGGGGGTCTCCCAGTAGAGGGCGTACGGGCGGCCGTCGGCGGTGCGGAAGCCGCGGTTGATCACGTGGATCAGCACGCCGTCGCGCACCCGGGTGAACTCCCAGTCGGCGGCTGCCAGGCCGAGGTATTTGGTGGAGGTGATGCCGACGCGGGCGTATCGCTGGAACTCGCCCTTCGCCTGGATCTCCTTCTCCAGCGCGAGCCACTGCCGCGCCGGGTCCTTCCAGGCGAACTCAGGGACGGTCCACTCGACGATCAACGCTCCGGAGGTGCCGGGGCCCTTGAAGGAGATGCTGTCCCTGGTGGGGTTCTTCTTCGCCTGCCACTGCTTGGGCATGGCGATCGAGAAGCGGCCCGCCGCGCTGGTGAAAGTCCGCCAGCCGGCGGGCGCCGGCCGCGCGGTGACCGTGGGCGTCGGCTCCGCGGTCGCGGGGGTGCCGGTGGGTGCCGGCTCAGTGGTCTCCGGGGCGGCGGTGGGCGTCGGCTCCGCGGTCTCCGGGGTGCCGGTGGGCGCCGGGCTGGTCGTCGTGGGGGCGCTCGTCCAGCGGTCGGACAGCAGGACGCCGCCCGTGCCGAGCACCGCCACGGCGGCCACGGCGGCGGGCAGGCCGATCCGCAGCGCCTTGCCGCCACGTCTGGCGCGCCGGGAGAGCGTGGGGTGCGGCGCGCTGTCGCCCGTCGGCTGCCAGGCGGTCGTCCCATG
>NZ_JBFAMX010001274.1:0-1165 GCF_040659615.1 Nonomuraea sp. NPDC049784 | reverse complement strand
GCCGCGCTCTGCACGCCGTCACGCTCGAGCGCGCCTGAGTCGCTTTGCACGTGTGCGTGTTTGGCCCGCAGGCTGAGCGCGGCCGCCACTCCCCACTGATCGTCTACTGCGCGGAACGTGGTCAGAGCCCGGTCGATCAACTCCCCGGTGGCGGCCACATCGCCGAGGTCGATCTCGGCGAACGCGAGGAACCACTCGGCCCTGGCCTGCCCCAGCTCGTCCGCCACCCCTTCGTACGCGTTCAACACCGCCTCGTGACGGGCCGGCCAGCCGGCGGTGTCGCCCAGCAGGAACGAGATGCCGGTGTGCCAGGCCATGGCCCTGGCACGGGCGGCCGGGGGTGCCTCACCCCGGGCGTCCAGCGCCGTCCGGAGCGACCGCCGCGCGTCGGTCAGCCGGCCGCGTAGGAACCAGTACCAGGTGAGCGCGTTGGCCAGGCGCAGTGCGAGATCGGCCTCGCCCTGCCGGGCCGCGTCGTCGAGCGCGTCGTGCAGGTTGGCCGCCTCGGCGTCCAGCCGCTGCAGCCAGCGCCGCTGATCGGGGCCGTAGAGTTGGGGTTCGGCCCGCTCGGCCAGCTGGGTGTAGTGGGTGCGGTGGCGCCGCCTGATCTGCTGGAGCTCCCCGGCCTCGTGCATGCGTTCCGTGCAGTAGACGGCCACCGACTCCAGCAGCCGGTAGCGGGGATCGTCGTCGCGGCGGTCGGACATGACCACGAGCGACCGGTCCACGAGGCGCGCCAGGATGTCGAGCACCTCGTCGGGGCCGACGCTGTCGGCGGCGCAGACCGCCTGGGCGGCCTCCAGGGTGCACCCGTCGGTGTGGACGGCCAGGCGGCGCAGCACTGCGCGCTCGGGTTCGGTGAGCAGCTGCCAGCTCCAGTCGATCATCGCCATGAGCGTCTGCTGTCGTGGCGGAGCACCTCGGTGTCCTGTCGTCAGCAGCCGGAACCGGTCGTCGAGCCTGGCGAGCAGGCCGTGCATCCCCAGCGTGCGCACGCGGGTGGCGGCCAGCTCCAATGCCAGGGGGATGCCATCCAGCCTGCGGCACAGCACCGCGACGGCCTCCGCATTGCCGGGCGTGAGGGCGAACCCGTGCGCTGCGGCGGCCGTACGCGTCACGAAGAGCCGCACCGCGCTGAACCGCGCCAACGTCGCCGGGTCGGTGC
>NZ_JBFAMX010001273.1:0-1176 GCF_040659615.1 Nonomuraea sp. NPDC049784 | reverse complement strand
CCTTGAACCGTTCCCGCAGGTCCGGCAGCCGGGCGGCCGCCGTGCGCAGGCGCTCGACCGGCATGCCGCGCAGATCGGGCGCGACCGTCCAGGTGGCGTCGACCGTCTCGGCGAAGCGGTCGAGGAAAGTGGCCTGATCCACCATGAGCGGGCCGTAGGTGGTGTATCCCTCCCTCTCGACGCCGCGGCCGAGCATCGGGTCGCCGGCCCAGCGTGGCCCGTACGGGTCGTCGGGCACGAACACCCCGGTGATCTTGACCCGTACCGGCTCGGCATCGATACGGCCGACCGTGGTGAACACCTGCCCGGCCGTGAAACCGGTGAGCGAGGCGGCGGCCAGGGAGATCGCCGCCTCGACCGGCTCGGTGCGCGACCGGGGCCAGGAGCCGCTGATCAGTCTCGCGTGCTGCTGGAATCCGTCGAAACTGCCGAACCTGAGCCGCTCCGGCCGCCGGTACGTCAACTTCTCCTGGCCCGGCATCGCGTAGCCGTCCGAGCGGAGCAAGGTGGTCACTTCGCTGGGCGCACCGCCGAACGCCTGAGCCGTCTGTGTCCGCACGGCGTGGTCGAACTCGGCGAAGTTCCCGGCGTCGATCACCCCGGCGACCGTGACACCGACGTCCTGAGGCGAAGCCCTCTCCACGGCATGTCGCACTGCCACGTCACCGAGAGTCGCGGCACAGATGCCGAGCCCGGCGAACACGGTGGCGACCAGCAGGCTCACCACGCCCAGTCTCAGCGCCGACGGCGTGCCCCCGCCGCCTTCCACCACTCTCATGATCAGCCCTTCGGTTGCTGGGGTTTCCCGGTGATCACCTTGGCAGCTGATCGGCAGCGGTGGCCACTCCTCAGGCGGTGAAGCGCTCCTGAACCTCGGCGATCACCGGGCGGCTGTTCCACAGGAGCACCGCGGCGAACGCCGAGGCCAGCAGCGCCGGCACCAGCTCGGTGACGACCATCGTGAGCCCGCCCGCCACGACCAGCAGGGCTGCGTTGCCGGACGTGGCCTTCGGGTGGCGCATGAGGAAGTACGAGGCCAGCCGCGCCACGTCCACCGCCCGGAACTCGAACAGCGACGTGATCACCAGGGCGTTCGCGACCCACAGCATCGCCGCCAGCGTCGCCTGAACAAGCTCACGCGCCATGTCCCTTTCTGTCGGATTCGTCCCTCCTACC
>NZ_JBFAMX010001272.1:0-1177 GCF_040659615.1 Nonomuraea sp. NPDC049784 | reverse complement strand
CTTCTCGGCGGGCACGTACCGGACCGCGACGTTGGCGTGCGGCAGGTCGAGGCGTCCGGCGTAGCCGGGGAGGATGGCGTCGCGCAGGGCGAGCATGACGTGGCGTTCCTCGGCAGCCTGTTCGCGGGCTTCCAGGAGCTGGCGGCGCGACTCCGACATCATGCGTTCGGCGCGGCGGCGGCCGGTGATGTCCTGGATGACGCCGTGCAGGCCCACGGGGCCGCCGGGGCCCATCAGCGGCTCGAGCACGACGCGCAGGTCGCGCAGCTCGCCTCCGCGCCGGATGCGGAACTCGGCCTGGACCGGCTCGACGCCTTCCATGGCCGACCACAGGAGCCGGCTGAGCGTGCCCACGTCGTCATGTTCGACGTGTTTGGCCAGCTCGGGCAGGGCGATCGGGCCGTCGGCGGGGTCGCGGCCGAAGATCAGGTACACCTGGTCGGACCAGATCGTCTCGCCGGTGTGCATGTGCCACTCCGCCCAGCCCATGTTGCCGAGCCGCTGCGCGTGCGCCAGCCGGGCGGCGAGCATCTCGGCGTCGCTGCCGTTGCTGCCGTTGCTGTGGTGGCTTTCGTGGCTGAGCAGCTCGGCCGCGCCGATGACGTCGACCATGGTCCTACTCTCGAAGTGCAGTCGAACTGGACAATTGACCCCACACTACGTGATCAACTATGAACGGAGTGTAGCGATGGGCTGCTGCGTTGTGAGAGCTTTTCGCGGATTTTAGAGGGCGCGGTCCGAGTAGATTATGGGCTGTGACGTCCTCAGACTTGTATCCCGTGTCCCGTCTCGCCGCCGTCCAGGAGGCCACCGCCAAGGCGGGCCTCGACGCCCTGCTGCTGACGCCCGGGCCGGATCTGCGTTATGTGAGCGGATATGAAGCCAAGCCGCTGGAGCGGCTGACATGCCTTGTGGTGCCCGCCACCGGTGACCCGTACATGATGGTGCCCCGCCTGGAGCTGCCCGCCGCGGAGGCGTCGCCCGCCTCGCGGCTGGGGCTGGAGTTTGTGGCGTGGGACGAGACCGACGACCCGTACGCTCTCGTGGCCGCCCGGCTCGGGCGGGCCGGCAAGGTGGGGCTGGCCGACCGGATGTGGGCCATGTCGTCGCTGCGCTTCCGCGAGGTGCTGCCGGAGGCCGAGCAGGTGCTGGCCGGGACCGTGCTGCGGGAGCTGCG
>NZ_JBFAMX010001271.1:0-1178 GCF_040659615.1 Nonomuraea sp. NPDC049784 | reverse complement strand
ATCAGGGCGATCAGCCCGTAGCCGAGGCCGACGCCGACCAGTGTCCCGGTCAGCGACGCGAGCACGCCGACGGCGGCCGCCTCCCGGCGTACCGAACCCACCACCTGCCGCCGGGTCGCGCCGATGCAGCGCAGCAGTGCGAAGTCGCGCAGTCGTTGCGCGAACAGGATGGAGAACGTGTTCGCGATGACCAGGACCGAGACGAAGAGCGCGATGCCGGCGAACACCAACAGCATCAACGCAAACGCGTCCGTCCGGTTGTGGAGCTTGGCCAGGGCTGCCGTGACGTACTCCTCCGGCGAGTACAGCGCGGCGCCCTCCGGGAGCTGGCCTACCTCCCCGCGTACCGCCACCTTGCTCACGTGGAAGGAGGGGTGGTCGCGCCAGTGCAGGAACTGCGGCCAGGTGACGTACACCGAGGCCTGGGCCGAGGGAGAGGGCGACTCCACGAGGCCGACCACTTCTAGGTCGGTCGCGGTGGCGCCCTCGCCGATCCGAATCCGGTCGCCGATCGCGATTCCCCTGGCCTGGGCGTCCCACACGTGCACCACCGCCTCGCCCGTGCGTTCCGGGAAGCGGCCCGAGATGAGCTTCTGCCAGCGCATCTCCTCCGCAGGGGCGATCGGCCCCACGGTCGCCTCGGAGGCCGACCTGTCGCCCGCGCGCATCGGCAGCAGGACCAGGCCGAGCCCGGATGCGTTCTCGCCAAGGCGCTCGACGATCTCGATCGCGACTGACGTGTCCAGGGTGTCGTCCACGTGGTCGGCGTCGACCACGTGGTCGGCATTGCGGTACGGCGCCCCGAAGCCCTCCATGAGTCCGCTCCGTGCCCCGGCGGTGAGCACGCCGACCACGACGGCGAAGGCGACCGAGACGATGACCGCGATGGCCGCTGCGACGTACCTGCGGGTGTGGGTGCGCAGCGACGCGAGGAAGACGGTGCGCATCAGGCGATCCGCCCGTCCTGCATGGTGACCACGTCGTCGGCGTAGGTCGCCGCGTCCCGCTCGTGGGTGACCATCACGACGGTCTGGCCGAGCTCGCGCACCGACCGGCGCAGGTGATCCAGCACCTCCGCCGACGTGGTGCTGTCCAGGTTTCCGGTGGGCTCGTCGGCGAACAGCAGGTCCGGCTGGGTGACCAGGGCCCGGGCGATCGCGACCCGCTGCTGCTGGCCG
>NZ_JBFAMX010001270.1:0-1180 GCF_040659615.1 Nonomuraea sp. NPDC049784 | reverse complement strand
TCGAGCCGGAGTTGGGACCGCCGAACTGGTGCAGCGGGGCGCCGATCAGCTGGAAGCAGCTCGGTGACGGCGATCTCGTGCGCGAGCGGCGCGATCGGCCCGGCGGCCTCGCGTGGCAGCCTGATCAGCACCTCCGCCTCGGCCGACAGAGGCGACTCCCACGCGTCGGTGACGAGCAACAGCCGCGCGCCCCGGGCGCGCGCGGCCCGCACGAAGCGGGCGGTGTCCGGCGAGTACCGCCGGAAGTCGTAGGCCACCACCACATCGGAGCCGCCCAGGTCCAGCACGGTACGGGCCCGGGCCTGCGCCGAGTCGGGCACCCGCTGCGCGCCGGGGCGCAGGCTGGCGAGCTGGCGGATCAGGTATTCGGCGGCCAGCTCGCTCAGCGGCCCGCCCAGCGCCCACACGGCCCCGGCCTCGGCGAGCAGGGCCGCCGACGCGTCGAGCAGTGGATCGGTGACGGCGGCGAGGGTGCCGTCGAGGCCGGCGCGCAGGTCCTCGGCGGCGCGCCGAACCTCGGGGACTTTCATGCCGGACGCGGAGCTCTCGGCTGTGCCGGGCGATCGCGTGACGAACTCCAGCAGCCGCGACCGGTCCCGCGCCCCGTCACGTACAGCGGTCTGGAAGTCGGCGAACCCGGCGTACCCCAGGCGGTCGAACAGCCGCGACGCCGTGGGCGGACTCACCCCGGCGCGCTCGGCCAGCGCCCGCAGCGAGCCCAGCGCCGCGAACGGATAGTCGTCGAGCAGCACCCGCACGATCGCCCGCTCTCCGGGCGGCAGCTCGGGATAGACGGTGCTGAGGCGGTCGGCCACCGGATCGTTTCCCACAATGACAAATGTTACATCAGATCCCTCTTGCAGATCTACATGAAACAAGTGTTACGGTTCCAGGCATGAGAACCTGGCATGGTCTGATCGACAGCGACTACCGGCGCTGGCTGCCGGTCACCGCCGACACCCCGTCCATCTCTCTCAACGAGGGCAACACCCCGCTCCTGCGCTCGGCGCACCTGTCGGAGCTCACCGGCTGCGAGGTCTGGCTGAAGGTCGAGGGCGCCAACCCGACAGGTTCGTTCAAGGACCGCGGCATGACGGTGGCGATCAGCAGGGCAGCCGAAGCGGGTGCGCAGGCCGTCATCTGCGCCTCCACCGGCAACACCAGCGCCTCTGCCGCCGCC
>NZ_JBFAMX010001269.1:0-1183 GCF_040659615.1 Nonomuraea sp. NPDC049784 | reverse complement strand
CCTCCGGCGAGCCCTGCCCCGCTCCGCGGGCCCGCCGTGCACGAAGCCCAGGCGCCGAGACAGCTCAGTGCCTGTGTCTGAACCCGTCCGCCCAGGTCAACGGCACCGAGCCGGAAGAGGTGCAGTCGTTCACCGTTCGTTAGAACGCCACGGTGACGTCGACTCGAACGGCTCTCCGCACACCTGAGCCATGCGGAACCGCGATCACCACGGATAGGCGTTACACGCCCCGGGGCAATCCGGACATCGGTAACGGCTGTCCGTTGTGGAACGGCGCTGATCTTCCAGGTTGTGACACAGGCACTCAGTCTCGGGCGATGTGACCCGTCCGCCTCACCAGCGGCCTTCCATGTTCCGAAAGGGGACCAGCATGAGTGGCATCATGTCCGGCGGCTTCACCGCTATGGCGACGTTGGCGGCTTTCCTGGACGAGTTCGCGGCCGCAGTCGCGGAGGACGAGGACTACATCGACCGCCTGCAGGAAGAAAACCCGTGGGAGGCTCCCTCCACGCTGGCCGATGGCGCCATAGGCGTGGTGTGGAAATTCGCCAAGGAGCAGGGCCTACAGCGCATCCCAGGCGACATAGATGACGAGGTGCTGTTCGACCCCAACCTGCACCAGTGCGCGGAGGGAACCCCGGCCGTCGGAGCGCTGGTCAAGGTGCTGGAGCCGGGATGGACATGGCAGGTGCCTGAGGGGCGGCGTGCTCGTCACACCGACGGCCGGAGAGGGTGGCGCTGGCAGGCAGCTTTCGAGGTCATCCGGAAGTCAACCGTGAAGGACCCGACCGCCGAACGCGCTGCCCAGCGCGCGGCGGCGGCCGAACGCCACAACGCATATTTCCTGGGGCCTCAGCGGATCGGCGGTCGTTACTACAACGGCTATTGGCACCAGGAGTACACCGTCCTCGACATCCACTACGACGCCAACGGCAAGGCTCGCCAGATCACCATCCGCGACGAGGAAGGCACGCGGACTCACCAGACACCGTGGGGCTTTAGCGGCGCGCACTTGGTGATTGAGCAGCCAACCTGACCGCCCTTTGGCGAATGGCTGCGTCCTGCCCAGCTGCGGCTGTGCAACCACGGACGCCGCACGCCACCCCGCTCCAGGCTGTTCCCGGTGCCTGACCTGGCGTCTACCACTGACCCGTTCCGCGGGGCAAGGCCAAGCCGCGCTCCG
>NZ_JBFAMX010001268.1:0-1185 GCF_040659615.1 Nonomuraea sp. NPDC049784 | reverse complement strand
CGCTCTTGCGGCGGCGCAGCAGGAACGGCCCGACCAGCCGCGACAGGCGTTCGGCCGCCTTGCTGTCACCGGATTCGACTGGTTTGGCCCACCGTGCCCTGAACCTGGCCAGCGAGCCCAGCAGCCCCGGCGTGGTCCAGTCGAGGATGGCCCACAGCTCCGACAGGTTGTTCTCGACGGGGGTGCCGGTCAGCGCGACGCGGGCGGCGGCGGGGATCTCCCGCAGCGCCTTGGCGGTGCCGGAGGCGGGGTTCTTCACGTGCTGTGCCTCGTCGGCCACCAGCAGGCCCCACGGGTGTGCAGCCAGGCGGGCCGCGTCCATGCGCATGGTGCCGTACGTGGTCAGCACGAAGCCCTCCTCGGCCAGCGTGCGGCTCGCCCCGTGGAAGCGGCGCACGGGCACGCCGGGCGCGAACCTGGCGATCTCTCGCTCCCAGTTGCCCAGCAGCGAGGCCGGGCACACTACGAGCGTCGGCCCGGTGCCGGCGTCGGCGCGGTGCAGGTGCAGGGCGATCAGCGTGATCGTCTTGCCCAGGCCCATGTCGTCGGCCAGGCAGCCGCCCAGCCCGAGCGAGGTGAGCCGGGCCAGCCAGCCCAGCCCGGCCAGCTGGTAGTCGCGCAACGTGGCGGCCAGCCCGTCGGGCGGGCCGGCGTCGGCGGGCTCGGACAGGCGTTCGCGCAGCTCACGCAACCAGGCGGTGGGATCGACGGCGACCTGCTCGCCGTCGACCTCGACCGTGCCGGTCAGGGCGGCACTGAGGGCTTCGATGCCGGTCAGGGGCTTGAGGTCGCGCTGGCGGGCCTTGCGGGCCAGGTCGGGGTCGATGAGGACCCACTGGTCGCGCAGCCGTACGACGGGGCGGTGCGCCTCGGCCAGGGCGTCCATCTCGGCGGCGGTCAGGCGCTCGCCGCCGAGGGCGAGCTGCCAGTCGAAGCTGGTCAGGTGGTGCCCGCCGAGGAACGACGGCAGGTCGGACGGCTTGCTGTCGCGTTCGCCGATGACGGCGCGGGCGCTCAGGCCGCGCACGAGGGCCTTGGGCCAGTGCACCTCGACTCCGGCGGCGGCCAGGCGCTCGGCGGCTCCGGCCAGGAGGTCTTCGACGTCGCCGTCGGTGAGGGTGAGCTCGTCGGGCACGGCGCTGTCGAGCAGGCGCTCCAGGCGGGGCCAGGTACGGGCGGCGCGGC
>NZ_JBFAMX010001267.1:0-1186 GCF_040659615.1 Nonomuraea sp. NPDC049784 | reverse complement strand
CCGCAGAGCATCGAGGCGCTGCGGCCCCTTGCCGTGCAGGTTGACCGCGATGTCGGGCCGCTCGAACGGCACGGGCCCCGGGCCCGACACGTCGACCTGGTCGTCCACCGCGGCGGTCAGCGGCAGCAGGGCCTCCAGCGCCCGCGGCACGGCGAGTGTGATCCGGTGGCGGGGAAAGGCCTGGCGCAGCGCCCGCAGGGCGGGCACGGCCGTGAGCAGGTCGCCCAGGCCGAGCCCGCGCAGCGCGAGGAGTTCTAGGGCCATGACGTCTCCGTGGACGGGCAGACGACGAGCTCTCTCACCTCGCATCCGGCGGGCTGCCGCAGCGCGAAGACCACGGTCTGGGCGACGTCGGCCGGGTCGTTCAGCCCGGCCTCCGGGCCGGGTTTGTACTGTTCCGGCCGGCCGTCGAAGAAGGCCGTGCGCATGCCGCCCGGGACGAGCAGCGTCACTCCGACCTCGCCGCGCAGCTCGACGGCCAGGGCCCTGGTGAGGCCGACGACGCCGAACTTCGACGCCGAGTACGCCGAGGCGTCGCTGAGCGGCCGCAGCCCGAGGGTGGACGCGCAGGTGACGATCTTGCCGCGGGTGTGCTTCAGATACGGCAGCGCCGCCCGGACGACCGAGGCCGTGCCGAGCAGGTTCACCCGGATCACCCGCTCCCAGTCGTCGGCCGGGACGTCCTCCAGCCGCCCGCAGGCGTCGATCCCCGCGGCCGTCACCACTCCGTCCAGCCCGCCGGCCCGCTCGGCCAGCTCGCGTACCGCCCGCTCGGCCTCCCCCCGGTCGGCGAGGTCGGCCGTGACGTGCTCGAAGCGCTGGTCCGGCGGGCGCTTGTCGACGACCAGCGCTCGCCAGCCCTCCTTCTCCACGGCTTCGGCGGTGGCCAGTCCGAGCCCGGAGGCTCCCCCGGTGATCAAAATGTTCACTGGATCTCCCTGATCAGATTCGTTGTCGAACGTCCCAGCAGCGTGCTCAGCACGACGGTCTCCGCGCCGAGCGCGGCCAGGACCTTGGATTCGGGCAGCTTCTCCCCCTCGTAGTCGCCGCCCTTCACCCACACGGCAGGGCGCAGCAGCTCGATGGCGCGCGCCGGGGTGTCCTCGTCGAACACAAGCACCGCGTCCACGCAGCCCAGAGCTCTGAGCACCTCGACCCGGTCGCGCAGCAGCGCCGCCAGCCCCGC
>NZ_JBFAMX010001266.1:0-1187 GCF_040659615.1 Nonomuraea sp. NPDC049784 | reverse complement strand
GACGGGGTGGCGCTTCCGGACCGAAGGGCTCGCCGGGTACCTGCGGGAGCAGAGCTGCCGCATGCTCGTGGTCGTCAATCCGCAGAATCCGACCGGCCGCGTCTTCACGCCCGCCGAACTGCTCGGCCTGGCCACGGCGGCCGAGGAACTCGATCTGGTGGTACTGGCCGACGAGATCCACGCCGATCTGGTGTTCGCCCCGCACCGGCACATACCGTTCGCCTCCGTCGGCACGGCCGCCACGCGAACGGTCACGGCCACCTCGGCCACGAAGGCGTTCAACATCGCCGGGCTCCGCTGCGCCGTCGCGCACATCGGCTCCGACCGGCTGCGCGAGGCGCTGGACAGGGCCCCGCTGGACTTTTTCGGAACGCCGAGCACCCTCAGCCGGGTCGCCACCGTGGCCGCCTGGCGCCGATCCGACGCCTGGCTGGCCGCTCTGATGCGCACCCTGGAGCGCAACCGGCGCCTGGTCCAGGAGTGGGCGGCGGCGCTGCCCTGGAATCCGCACTACCACAGCCCGGAGGGCACGTACCTGAGCTGGCTCGACTTCACCGCAAGCCCGATCGGGGCCGCCGCCCCCGCCGAACACCTCGAACGCCTGGCGAGAGTCAAGCTGAGCGAAGGGGCCGAATTCTCCCAGCACACCACGGTTGACACCACCGGATTTGCCCGGCTCAACTTCGCGACCAGCACATCCAACCTCACGGAGATCCTCGACCGCGTCTTGGCCGTCCCGTCCTGACGTTCAGGCGTGATCGTCCCAGTCCATGAAAGGTCCGTCGACCCGACCTGCCGTTCTTCAGCGGTTGAGGCATCGCTTCGGGCATGTACTAGCTTGCGCTCTCAGACTGGCCAACTAGCGCTTCCAGAGGCCATCTATCGCTCACAGCCTCATCAGTAGCGGCCGCCGCTCACGCTCAGATCGTGCCCGGTAGGCAGGACGCTGGCGCCGGCGTAGCCGGACCAGCCGTCGTCGGGCGCGGCCAGCACCAGTTCGCCGATCTCCTTCAGGACCGCCCGGTCGGCCACGACCAGGCGGGCCCGGAGCGGGCCGCCGGCCTCCAGGTCCTCGCGGACCTCCAGGACGGTGATGCCCTGCGCGGGCAGCGCCTCGCTCCAAGGGATCAGGTCGCGCAGCAGGGCGGCGTGTTCGGCGGTGGTGATCCCCGTACGGCGCACGATGC
>NZ_JBFAMX010001265.1:0-1188 GCF_040659615.1 Nonomuraea sp. NPDC049784 | reverse complement strand
GTGGTCAGCCTGTTCTGGAAGTGGCTCTACAACCCCGAACTCGGGCTGATCAACGGGCGGCGGCGTGCTCCTCGACCAGGTCCCACCGCTCGCTGAGCAGCGGGCGGCGTACCCGCTGTTCGACCCAGTCGGTGCCGAGCCCTTGGAGCGGCTGCCCGCGCCACAGCCCGAGCGCCCGCTCCCAGGCGGCGGCCGCCTCCTGCGGCCGGCCCGCCGCCCGCCCTTCCGCCGCCAGCCGGCGGAAACGCCCGAGGTCAACCTCTTCATCCGGTACGGCGAGCGAGTAGCCGGCGGTGGTGCTCGCGATGCGCCCGCCCAGGGTCTTGCGCAGCTGCGACACCTTGAGCTGGACGATCGTCCTGGCGGTCTTGGGCGGGTCGTCCGCCCACAGCGCCTCGATCAGCCGGTCCACCGGCACGTACGCGCCGAGATGGGCCGCGAGCAGGCCGAGCACGCACTGCTGCTGTGCCCCGTCGATCGGGATCTCGGCGACGCCGTCGTACACCTCGACGGGGCCCAGCACGCGGATATCCATCGTGCCCCGAGCATAATGGTCACGGGGAGGGTGCCATATGCCACGCCGCGTCAAGGTCGAAGGTGATCGGTTCCACGGTCGCGTGCCCGAGGGCGCTGTATACGTGGGACGCGAGTTCCCCGGTCACAAGCGCAGCCCGTTCGCCAACCCGCACAGCCTGTCTCCCAAGGGCTGCCGGGTCTGCGGCGGGCAGGTCCACGTGCGGTCTCAGGTGATCCCGCTCTACCGGGCCCACCTGCAAGACCACCCCGAGCTGGTCGAGCGGGCCCGCGGCGAGCTCCGCGGCAAGGACCTCGCCTGCTGGTGCGACCCCGGCCAGGAATGCCACGCCGACGCGCTGCTGGCCGTCGTCGCGGGGCAGGCTCCCTGAATCAGGGCCGGCTGCGCGCCACGCCCACGGTGATCTCGTTGCCGAGCCTGTGCCCCATGAGCAGCTCGAGGTCGTCGCCGCTCCAGAACTTGCCCGGGTCGTACCAGTTGGCCCGGCGGCCGCTGGGCAGCAGGCCCATCGTCTCGTACGTGACGGCCACCACCTCGGCGCAGTACGCGCTCTCCAGCGTCTCCTCCTTGAGTCGGCGGCGCAGCAGCGGGATGCGGCCCTTGGCCCAGCGGCCGGCCAGGCGGGCGGTGGAGGGGAACGGGGTGCCGTCGAG
>NZ_JBFAMX010001264.1:0-1200 GCF_040659615.1 Nonomuraea sp. NPDC049784 | reverse complement strand
TCGCCGGCCTCGTCGCGGGCACCCCCGCGCCGGCGGTGGCCGAGGCGCCGCAGGGCTGGGAACTGCAGGCCATGAAGGTGCCCGCCGCGCAGCGGCTCGGACAGGGCAAGGGGGTCACCGTCGCGGTCCTGGACACCGGGGTCATGAAGAACCATCCGGAATTCCGAGGACGGGTGACGAACGGCCCCGACTTCATCGGCGGGGGCGCCCGGCCGGGGCAGTCGTACTGGGGCGCGCACGGCACCGCCATGGCCTCCAGCGTGCTGCGCGTCGCCCCCCAGGCTCGGGTGCTCTCGGTACGGGTGATCTGGGATCACGAGGACCCGGCACGCAAGCGCGCGGAGGCCGCCGCCAAGTCCGGCCGCGTCGCCGCCGACAAGGAGAGCATCAAAGCAGGCACCGCGCTGGCCAAGGGCATCCGATATGCCGTCGACAAGGGCGCCCGGGTGATCTCCATGTCCCTCGGCACCGACGAGTGGGGCTTCGGCAGCGGCTACGAGGACCTCACGGCTGCGGCCGTCGACTACGCCCTCGGCAAGGGGGCCATCCTGCTGGCCAGCGCAGGCAACGGCGGATCCACCGACCCGCTGGAGGTCGACGCGAACAACGTCGTTTCCTACCCGGCCGCGTACCCGGGAGTGGTCGCGGTGGCGGCGATGGCGCCCAACGGCGTGCGGGCGGAGTTCTCCCAGGTGCACACGTACAACACGATCAGCGCACCCGGCGTGGACATCTACGCCGCCGACAACCGCGGCGGCTACCGGTCGGGGGACGGCACTTCTCCCGCCTGCGCGCTCGCGGCGGGCACCGCGGCACTGATGCTGTCCCGCAATCCCGACCTGACGCCCCGGCAGGTGCGCGACATCCTGGTGCGGACCGCCAGGAAGCCGCCGGCCGGCTACAACGTGTTTCTCGGCTTCGGGCTGATCGACGCGGCGGCGGCGGTGCGGGCGGCGGGCGCGGCCAAGGACGCCGAGATCACGGCCGCCCCGTACAAGGGGAAGCAGTACCTCGGTGGCGGACCGGTCGCCTCGCCGACCACCCACCCGCCGATCGACATGTCCTACGTGGCCGTGGGCGGCACGGCCGCCGGAGTGGGGCTCTTGTTCCTGCTGGGCGCGGTGCTGCTGCTGCGCCGGCCACGCGCGCGCCCCGCGCCCGGCCGCCCGACGGGCGGCGCCTGACGCGGCGAACGCCGTG
>NZ_JBFAMX010001263.1:0-1208 GCF_040659615.1 Nonomuraea sp. NPDC049784 | reverse complement strand
GCGTGAGGCCAGGCGAGCCGCTGAAGGCGTGCCGCGGGCCGAACGAGCCGCCGAGCGGGCGCACAAGGCGGAACCGGCGGCAGAGGGCGGTGGGGGCCGGGCGAGGGGCCGAGCGGGCGTGTGGGGCGGGTTCAGCCCGGGGTCAGTTCGGGGGCGGTGGCGACGGTCATTCCGGTACGGCCGAGGTCGGCGCGGCGGCCGGCCGCCACCCCGTCCCGGTAGCCCGTGCCGCTCGTCCGGGGCACGCTCACCCGGATCCTCGGGTAGTGGGCGGCGACCACCCGCTCCACCTCGGCCCGGCGGTCGGCCAGCACCAGCGCGGCCCCCGTACTGGCCTCCTCGGCCCGGGACTCCGCCGCGCACAGCAACCGGTGCACCTCGTCCGTGAACCCCAGCAGCCACGACCGGCGGTACGCCCGCACGGAGGTCACGTCGCCGGGCACCCGCACGCGCGCAAGCCCGGTCGCCATCTGCAGCAGCAACGACGTGGCGAGCAGGTCGGCCCGCTCCAGATCGGCGGCGAACCCGAACACGTGCACCCGCTGACCGCCCTCCTCCCCACGCCCGATGAGGAGGGGACGGCACCGCACCGCCTGCGCCACCAGGCTGACGAGGCGGGCCTTCTCCCTGGCCCAGGGGTTGGGCAGGGTGACGATCCGGTCGCCGGGTGTCTGCCGCGTGCCCGCCGGGGGGAGCGAGTCGATGCCGTGCTTGGCCATGAGCGCCGACGCGGCCGCCATGAACGTCGCGCGCTCGTGCTCGTTGTCGGTGCGTTCGGCCTTGGCCAGGAGTTTCCTGACGCGTTCGAGCGTGCGCTCCCGCAAGCGTGCTCCCCCTACGACTTGGTCAGGACCCTCCCGTCGTCCGCGATGGCGGGGAAGGCGCCCGTGTCGACGATGCCGTGCTGCTGGAACAGCGCCTCGATCAGGGCGTGTGCCTGCGGCTCAAGCTTCCACAGGGCACGATACTCGCGCGCCGTCGCCAGCGAGATGCCGATCTCCTGGGCGATGTCCACCGTACGAGGCACGATGCCCTTGGCGATCTGGCGGTCCCAGTACGCGCGTGCCTTGCGCATCAGCGCAGCCCGCTGGGCGGTGTCGACGACCTGCGGGGTGGTGTCGAGCACCTCGATGTCCTCGTCCTCCTCCTCGACGAGCTCGGCCAGCGCGGGCGGCAGCGCCGGGCGGGCGGGCACCGGATGGTGGTCG
>NZ_JBFAMX010001262.1:0-1209 GCF_040659615.1 Nonomuraea sp. NPDC049784 | reverse complement strand
GGCCGTTGCGACCCCCGGCGGCTCCAGCACGGGCGTGGGCTGTGCCGCTCGCCGAGATCTGCGGATGATCTCACCCCTTGGCAGGAGGCGATGACACCCCCTTGCCTACAAAGACGCGAATTCACCCCAGAACGGATGCTTCACCCTCCGAAGATCTCTTTTTGCCTGATCCCTAATTGCTCGGATCTCGTACCCTGGACTCATGGACAAGGTGGTCAAGAGCGAGGCGGAGTGGCGGGTTCAGCTCTCGCCTGAGGAGTTCCACGTCCTCAGGGAGGCCGGGACCGAGCGCCCGTTCACGGGCGAGTACGTCGACACCAAGACAGAGGGCGTCTACTCGTGCCGCGCCTGCGGGGCCGAGCTGTTCCGGTCGGACACGAAGTTCGAGTCGCACTGCGGGTGGCCGAGCTTCTTCGCGCCGTCCGACACCGACGCGGTGCGGCTGATCGAGGACCGCAGCCACGGAATGGTACGCGTCGAGGTGCGGTGCGCGCAGTGCGACTCGCATCTTGGTCATGTGTTCCACGGCGAGGGATACCCGACACCGACCGACGACCGTTACTGCATCAACTCGATCTCCCTTACGCTTGAACCCAAGGGGTGATCGGCTAACGACAGCGCGTACCGATCGCCTGCCTCGGGTAGGAGATTCGTGTGCGCTTTGTCCATCTTCGCCACCGCTGGGTGACGATTGAGACTATCGGGCGAGTCGTGACGCAACGGTGCGAGGTGTGCTCGAAGACGCGGGTACGGGTGCGTTAGGCGATTCTCCAGAGTGTCAGCCGGGTTCGGGGTGGGTGACCCGGCAGCTGGTGTCGAAGGGGCCGAGGATGTTGGCGAGCACGGGATTCCCGTTCTCGCCGAACTCGGCCTGGACGAACACGACCGGGTTGGCCACACCGAGAGAGTGCAGGTATTCCAGGCCGCGCTGGCACAGCGTGATCGCCTGCGAGGAATTGCCCGCAGTTTCCGGCAAATCCGTGTAAATGCGCAAATATCCGCCGACTGTGCGGATGTCCTTGAGGCGTTTCAGCGCCTTGTCGTCCGGACTCCAGTGCGTACGGAAATACTCCGCCGCCTGCTGGTCGGTGTGCCGCGACGGCCCGTCCGCCTTGTAATCCTCCACCTCAGCGGGGTCGGGACCGCCCGCCGGCAGGTCCTCCGGCTTGGCGCTCCCCTCCACCAGGCCGGGCTCCACCGCGCCGGGGG
>NZ_JBFAMX010001261.1:0-1211 GCF_040659615.1 Nonomuraea sp. NPDC049784 | reverse complement strand
GGCATCCACCTCACCCCGCCCGGCGCCGAGCCCGTGTTCGCCGGATTCGACTACTCCCTCGCCGACTGCGCCTTTCAGCACACCCCGCTCTACACTGGGCACTTCCAGCAGCGGATCGCGCCGCGGCTGAAGGAACTGCTGGGCCGCAAGGTGAGCGCCGGCGTTCCCGTCGAGATCGGCCGCGGCTGCGTGAAATTCGCCGGCGACGACGCCTGCAGTTTCTGCTCCATCCACCCCGGGACACTGTGGCGCAACCAGCTGAGCGCCGAGCAGGCCTGGCACGTCCTGGAAGCCGCCGTCCGGGCCGGCTACGACTACCTGTACCTGACCGCCGACGAACTCCCCCTGACCTTCGCCAAACTCCTCACCGCGATGAACGCCACCCAGCCCGCCTGGTGGACGGCTCTGCCGGACCCCGACCGGCCTGTACTGGTCGGCTACGGTCGCGCCGACGGCATCGCCGACCCGCGGCGCACCGCTCTCCTGACCAGCCTCGGCGTACGCCAGATCATGATCGGCATGGACGCCGGGACTCCCCTGTCGCTGGCGGCGATGAACAAACCCGTCGGCGGACGCCGCCGCGACGTCCTGGCCGAAGCCGAGCGGCTGTATGAGAAGAACGCGACCGCCATCACCGTCGCCCGCGAGCACGGCCTGCTCATCCGAGCCGGCTTCGTCGTCGGCCATATCGGCATGACCCCGGCCCTGCTGCACGAGAACCTGCAACGGATCCTCGCGCTGATCTCCGAGGGCGCCGCCGGCGGCGTCTTCTCCGCGGTCGACGTCGAGGTGCTCTCCCCCCAGCCCGGCGCCCGCGACTACACCTACCTCACCGACCCAGCCGCCGCACAGGCCGCCGCCTCGCGGCTCGGCCAGAGCATCTCCGGTGAGGCGGTCCGTACCGCGATCGCCGAGCGATGGCGTGGGCAGGCCGTCGTCCCCCCGGAAGACGCCATGCGCGACTACGCCAGAGCGCTGATGCCCGAGGTCTCCTTCGACGACCTCGCCGACACCCGCGCGAGGATCCGCGCCCACGCCAAGGCCTGCGGCGTGGTCATCGGGGAATAGCCGCCCCGCCCGCCCCGTGCCGCACCAGGAGGACCTCCGATGCGCCTAACCCCCGCCGAAGGTGATCGCCTTCAGCTGTACCTGGCCGCCCTGCTCGCCCGGGAACGCCGCGTCCGCGGCCTGCGCCTCAACGTGCCCGAAGC
>NZ_JBFAMX010001260.1:0-1211 GCF_040659615.1 Nonomuraea sp. NPDC049784 | reverse complement strand
TCCGTGTTCACCGGCAGCGACATCCGGGCCCGCCGGGTAGGACGCGACCTCCACTTCGGTGGAATCTGGATCAACACCTGGGGCGTGCTCTCCGAGCACTTCGAGCAAGGCGGCTTCAAGCAGAGCGGGTACGGCCTCCTGTGCGGCCCCGCGGCCATCACCGAATTCCAGAACCTCAAGACGTACGCGACTGCTGCCCCGCAACCGGCATAAGACTCTGGCTCAGCGGACCCCGGATGGCGAAGAGGGCCTGGACCGGGCGTCGGATCGCGGTGAGGTCCACGTCCAGGTTCGCACCGCGGATGATCTGCCGCTGGCGCAGGGCGCGGGGGCGGTCGAGCGCCGTGGTCGGCGAAACGCCCACGGCCGCGGCGAGGTCGCGGGCGAAGCGCGGAAGGTGCCGTCGGTCATGGGGTGGAGGTCGATGTCACCGATCGGCATGGCGATCACTGTGCATCTGCGGACGGGGAGGGAGGCCTGGGGTGGCCCAGCTGCTCAGCAGTCGTAGCGCGTCGGCGGTGGGGGAGCCGGGCTCGGCGTTGTAGATGGCCAGCGTCTGGTCGGGGTCGCCGGGGGGCTGGAAGGACTCGTAAGAGAAGTGGAGTTCCCCGACTTCGGGGTGGAAGTAGCGCTTGGTGCCGTGGGTGCGGCGCAGGACGCGGTGGTCGTTCCACCAGGTGGTGAATTCGGGGCAGCGCAGGGTGAGCTCGCCGATGAGGTCGGCGAGTCGCCGGTCGTTCGGGTGGCGGCCTGCTTCAAGGCGGAGCATGGCGACGGTCTCGGCGGCGATCTGTGCCCAGTCTCCGACGCGGTCGCGGGCGTCGGGGTCGAGGAGGTAGTAGCGGGCGAGGTTGCGCTGTGTGGCGGGCAGGGCGTCGAAGTCGGTCAGGATCTCGCGCGCCAGCCGGTTGGCGGCGAGCACGTCGGTACGCCGGCCGACGATGAAGGCGGGGACGTGTTCCAGGGTCTGGAGCGTGAGATACAGGCCGGGGCGGACACGTTGCGGAGCGGACGGGGCACGGCGTGCGGGTGTGGGCCGCGCGAGCAGATCGGTGAGGTGCTCGTGCTCGGCGGGATCGAGCTGGAGTGTGCGTGCCAGGGCCTCGACGACCTCCGGGGAGGGGGTTCCGGCGCGGCCCTGTTCGAGACGGGTGTAGTACTCGGTGCTCACGCCGGCCAGGCGGGCGACCTCGTCGCGGCGAAGTCCGGGC
>NZ_JBFAMX010001259.1:0-1213 GCF_040659615.1 Nonomuraea sp. NPDC049784 | reverse complement strand
GCCGCGCTACGCCGAGGCGGCGCCGGACCCGTCGCGGCGGGACGTCGGCGGATACGGCGGCACGGACGTCTGGTGGCGGGCCGAGATCACCGCGGTCAACCCCGTCACGCCGTACCGCTTCCTGCTCCACAGGGAGGGCGGCCAGGCGTGGCTGACCGCGGCCGGGCTCGTCACGCACGACGTGACCGACGCGAGCGACTTCCGCCTCGTGTGCCACCAGACGCCGCCCTCGTGGATGTCGGACGCGATCGTCTACCAGATCTTCCCCGACCGGTTCGACCGATCGAGGCCCCTCCCGGCCGGCTCGCGCGACCTGCCCGGCTGGGCGCTGCCGCGTGACTGGGACCGCGACCCGGTCATCCCCAGCGGGCCCGGCACCTCCCAGCAGTTCTACGGCGGCGACCTCGACGGCATCGTCCAGCGGCTCGACCACATCCAGAGCCTCGGCGCCGACACCGTCTACCTGACGCCGATCTTCCCCGCCCGCTCCAACCACCGCTACGACGCCTCCACGTTCGAGCGCATCGACCCGCTGCTCGGCGGCGACGAGGCCCTGCACCGGCTGTCGGGCGCGCTGCACGCGCGCGGCATGCGGCTGCTCGGCGACATCACCACCAACCACTGCGGCGACACGCACGAATGGTTCACCGCGGCCGTGTCCGACGTGAACGCGGTCGAACGCGAGATGTTCTACTTCGACCGCGACACCGGCGACTACGAGTCCTGGTGGGGCGTCAAGACGCTGCCCAAGCTCAACTGGGGCAGCGAGCTCGTCCGCTCCAGCATGCGCGCGGTGCTGAAGAAGTGGCTGGGGCCGCTCGACGGCTGGCGCGTGGACGTGGCCAACATGACCGGCAGGCGTGGCGCCGACGACCACAACCACGAGGTCGCCGCCATGCTGCGGGCCGAGCTCGGCCCCGAGGCCGCGTTCATCGCCGAGCACAACCACGACGCCTCGCCCGACCTCGACCGCGACGGCTGGCACGGCACCATGAACTACGGCGGCTTCACTCGTCCCGTCTGGGCCTGGCTGCGCGGGTCCGAGCTGGACCTGGACCACTTCCTCGGCGTGCCGGGCGGTGTGCCGGCGCGTGACGGGCTGGCCACGCTTGCCACGTTCAGGTCGTTCGCGTCGCACCTGTCATGGCGCACGCTCGTGCACTCCTGGCAGCTGCTCGACTCGCACGACTCGCCGCGCATCCGCACCGTCACC
>NZ_JBFAMX010001258.1:0-1216 GCF_040659615.1 Nonomuraea sp. NPDC049784 | reverse complement strand
AAGAGGTTCTTCGCCGCGGCCGGCTCCCAGGAGGACAGATCGACGACGGTCCCGTCCTGGAAGGCGTGGCCGACGGCGTGCAGTACGTCCGGTTCCTCGGGCTTGTCGACGCCGACGGCCTTGGCGATGCGCTGGATGAGTTGTGTCACGTAGGTGCGCTGCAGTGGCGCGCCGGTGCTGGTGACAAACAGCGGGCCAGATAGGTCGTCGCGCTTGGCGAGGTAGCCGTCGAGCAGGTCGCCGGTTAGGTCGGCGATGACGACCTCGTGGCGGCGTCCGCCCTTGGCAGGCAGGGTGAGGATGCGGTGCTCGCCGCGGTGGCCGAGATCAGCGAGTTGGGCGCCGGTGAGTTCGCTGACACGGCAGGCAGTCCCCTTGAGCACGGCGAGGATGGCCTGCACCCGGGGGCTCTCCACCGCGACGGCGCGGGTGAGCATCCGGTTCAGCTCGTCCTCCGTGACAAACCGGGTGCTCTTATCCCGCTGCCGTTTGGGTAGGTCCATGCCGTCGAACGGGTCGTTGCGCACGAGGCGGGCTCGCCGCAGGTAGCGGTACCAGCTCTTGAGCGCCGAAAGGCGGCGGCGCCGGGTCTCGGCGGCGTAGCCGGCGTGCCGCATGGCTGCAGCGAAAGTATCGGCCTCGATGAAGTCGACATCGGTCATCTCCAGGCCGCGGGCCTGGACCCACCACAACCACCAGGAGGCGTCCTTGATGTAGGCCTCCTGGGTGTTGGTCGCGGAGCGGCGGTCGGCCAGCAGCCAGGCACCGGTGGCGCGCAGCACGTCCTTGTCAGCGCCGGCCGTGCGCAGCAGCGCGGCGAGGCTTTGCGGATCGCGGGCCGGTGGCGGGCTGCCCCGGCCGGGTAGCCGGATCGGCAGCGCGGCCAGAGGAATCAGCTCGGCGAACGGCAGATCCGGCTCGTCGCCTTGCGACGCGTCCGACGATGAGTCGACGGCGGGGACGCCGAAGCTGTACATGGTGGCCAGCCGGTCGGTGTCGGGCCCGGTCCCGGCAAGGGCGGCGGAGTTGGGGACAAGGCTCATTGCGCCGCTCCGACGGCTGACGGCACGACGATCACGACCGGCCTCTGGGCCGGTTGACGTGGGCCGCGCTCGTGGGGGAGTGGGCGGTGCGCCAGGTGTCCAGCGCGAGCAGGCCAACGTCGCTGACCCGGCAGCGCGCCGGGGTGACGCCGGGCGGCGGCAGTTCCAGCCAG
>NZ_JBFAMX010001257.1:0-1218 GCF_040659615.1 Nonomuraea sp. NPDC049784 | reverse complement strand
CTCGCTGACCCGCAGTGCCGCCACGGGCCGGCCGAGCAGCACGCCCGCCGCGTTCACCGCCTCGCCCGCCGACACACCCGAGAAGCCCCACCTGGTGCCCGTGCCCAGGTTGCCGGGGCCCTGCGCGACGACCGCCACGTCGGCCTCCAGCACGTGCCTGGCCGCCAGCAGCCCGGTGTGCACGGTGACCGCCTCCACGTCGCCGCCGAAGGACTGCCCGACCGTCACCACGCCCGCCAGCCAGCCGATCTCCCGCAGCCGGGCCGCCGCCATCGAGAACCACGCCGGCAGCGCCCCGCCGTCCTGCATCACGTACGCCACCCGTGTGCCGGGCCTGTCCGCGTACAGGCCGCACAGGATGGGCGGCAGCGCCGAATGCAGGTCGGCCACCACCACGGGCATGCCGTCGACGGAGTCGGCCTCGCGCAACCGCTCGTGATGCGGGGAGTCCTGCTCGTCGGCGCCCAGCACGGTGGCCTGCAGCGGCGTGTACCGGGCCTTCACCAGGTGGCCGGGACCCTCAGGATCTTGCGGCAAACGGTTAGGGACGGCCACCACCATGGCGTAACCTCCCGTACCGAGACCCATCGCGAGTGCGGTCGTGTTGAGCAGCACCTCGTCGCCGGGTTCCGGGCGGCCGACCAACGGCGGATACGCCAGCGCCCGGCACTCCCCTTCGGGGACGGCGACGTCCAGCTCCACCGCTCCCGGCCACTCGCGTCGGATCCGTACAACCTCGCCCTTGCGCCATCTGATCACGGGGGCAGGGTAGCGTCGATGCAGGAGGAGTGAGGCAGATGTCGCGCCGGAAGACGGAACGGTTGCTCAATCTGGTGATCTGCCTGCTCGCCACCCGCAGGCCACTGTCGGCCGAGCAGATCCGCCATGCGGTCCCGGGCTACGACCGCGACGGCGACGAGGCGTTCCAGCGCATGTTCGAGCGCGACAAGAACGAGCTGCGCGAGATCGGCATCCCCATCGACGTCGTACGCGACCCCTGGGAGGACGAGCCGGGCTACCGGATCGAGCGCGAGTCGTACGAGCTGCCCGAGATCACGCTGGAGCCCGACGAGGCCGCCGTGCTGGGCCTGGCCGCGCAGGTGTGGCAGCGGGCCAGCCTGGCGGAGGCCGCCTCCGGGGCGCTGCTGAAGCTGCGTGCCGGCGGCGTGGCCACCGACCAGCCCGTGGGCGGTTCCATCGGGGGCGGCGCGCTGGAGC
>NZ_JBFAMX010001256.1:0-1219 GCF_040659615.1 Nonomuraea sp. NPDC049784 | reverse complement strand
CTGGCCACGTCGTCGTCGAACGTCTGACCGCGCTCGGCCACCTTCACCTTGGCCGTGCCGCACCCGGACCGCCGGACGATGTCGTACGCCTGCTCGGGCCCCACAGCGGGCACGGTCGCGTTGACGGGGACGCTGTCGCGCACCGGCTCGGGCCACCCCTCGAACGCCGCCTCACGGGCGCATGCCAGCCAACGGGCGCACTCGCGCGGGCCGTACTCCGGGAACGGGGAGAACTCCCCCCACCCCGCGGGACCGTGCAGCAGCACGCCTTCCCTGACGGTCTGCCCACGGAACCGAGTGCGCATGGGGATGCGGAAGACCACGGGAGAACGCGTCACGACCCTCCCTGCGCCTCAATCCGACCTGTCGCCACTAACCTTACGAGCATGTGGAGGAACCCGTCGCATCCGGACCGTCCGCTGCATGCCATTGTGCAGCCTCCCGGCCCTGGCCTGTTCAGGGCCGTCCGCGACGCGCTGTCGGGCGAGGGCCCGGCCGTGCTCCCCCTGGCTCCCGGCCAGTCCGAGGCCGCCATCGCCGCGCTGCGCCCCACCCACGTCAACGGCGCGCTCCAGAGCGACGGCACGGGCGTGCCCTCCGACGTGTCGGTCGTGATCGCCACCAGCGGCAGCACCGGCGCGCCCAAGGGCGTGATGCTCTCGGCCACCGCGCTGCGCGCCTCCGCCGCGGCCTCTCTGCGCCGCCTGGAGGCCTCCAAGGGCGAGCGCTGGCTGTGCTGCCTGCCCGTCTCCCACATCTCCGGCCTCCAGGTCCTGGTACGCGCCCTGCTGTCGGACAGCGAGCCGATCATCCACGCCAGATTCGACCCGGACGAGGTCCTTCACTCAGGGGCCAGCCACGTCTCCCTCGTCCCCACCCAGCTCCACCGGCTGGTCGAGCGAGGGGCGGACCTGTCGGTGTTCCGCACGATCCTGCTCGGCGGCGCCGCGCCCAGGCCTGGTCTGCTGGACCAGGCCCGTGACCTCGGTGCCCGGGTCGTGACGACGTACGGGATGAGCGAGACGTGCGGCGGCTGCGTGTACGACGGCCAGCCCCTTTACAATGTAGATCTCAAAATCGGCGAGGACGGCCAGATCAGGATCTCCGGGCCCGTGCTGTTCTCGGGCTACCGCTTCGGGGAGCCCGACCCGTTCGACGGCGGCTGGTTCCGCACCTCCGACCTGGGCGAACTGACCGGCGGCCGGCTGCGCGTGCTGGG
>NZ_JBFAMX010001255.1:0-1219 GCF_040659615.1 Nonomuraea sp. NPDC049784 | reverse complement strand
TGCAGGCCCAGGTCCACGCCCCGGTCGCCGGCGGCCTCAGCGTGACGGCGGCGGCGCGCTGATGTCCACGCGGGCGGAACTGTCGGCGATCGCGCGACCGCTGGTGGCCAAGGTCAAGGACCATCCGTTCTGGACGGGCCTGCGAGCGGGGACGCTGCCGCCGTCATCACTGTGGTACTTCGCCGAGCAGGACGCCCGCTACGTCGTTCCCACCTATGCGCGGGCGCTGGCCCAGTGCGCGGCGATCGCCGAGCGGGACGAGCACGGCACTCTGCTCTGCTCCGCGGCGAGTGCCACGTTCGGCTCGCTGCCCAAGCTGGCCACGGGACTGTCCGAACTGGCCGCCGGGCTTCCCCTGGCCGGTCCGGACGGTACCGCGGCCCGCCCGATGATTCACGCCTACACGTCCTTCATGCTCGCCGCGCCCACGATCTCGTTCGCCGCCGGCATAGCCGGCCTGCTGCCGATGAGCTGGTTTCATCTCTTCGTCTCGAACGATCTGCGGGAACGCTGCGAACCCGGATCCCGCTACGCCTCCTGGGTCGAGCAGTATCCCCCCGGCGGGGACTACGAGGGCTACGTGAACTCCTACCTCGCCATGATCGACGAGGTGGGCGCTCAGTGCTCGGCCACCGACAGGAAGCGACTCGTCGAGCAGTTTCTCATCGGCGCACGTTTCGAATGGGCCTTCGCGGACGCCGCCTGGCGGCACCAGGAATGGGCCGTTTAGCCCTCGTCGAGCAGCCGTCGAGCCGGTCGGCTCAGACTCGCTTCCCACGTCCCTTCCTGGACCAGAAGCAACACGTTCTTGGAGCAAAGCACATGGATAACACGTCGGAAAACGTGCGGAGGAGCCGTGGCCCCGCTGCCCACATCATTCTCTTACTCGTCGCCGTCATGAGCACGTTCGTATTGGCCGGTGCCCCGGCGCAGGCGGCGGCGACGACCACCGGCACCAAGTATTACGTCAACTGCAGTTCCGGAAACGACTCCGCCTCCGGCCTGTCCTCGAGTACGGCGTGGCGGACCCTGGAGAAGGTCAACTCGATCGTCTTCAAGCCGGGCGACTCCATTCTCTTCCGCCGTGGCACCACCTGCCAGGGAGTCCTGAAGCCGCAGGGGTCCGGCACGGCCGACAACCCCATCGTCATCGCCTCCTACGGCACCGGTGCCCGCCCCGCCATCGCCGGCGGCGGGGCACGCGCCACCGTGTTCCTGC
>NZ_JBFAMX010001254.1:0-1220 GCF_040659615.1 Nonomuraea sp. NPDC049784 | reverse complement strand
GCTGACCCACCTGCCCGCGATCGGCTCGCTCGTACGCAGGGGCCGGCCCGTCTACGAGGTGGACGGCGCCCGGGTCCCCCTCCTGTACGGGAGCCGCCCCGCCTGGCGGGACCTGGCGCTCGGCATGACCGACGGCGCCGACGTGCTCCAGCTCGAACGCAACCTCAAAGCGCTCGGCTACGGCACGGGCCTCACCGTGGACCGGCACTTCAGCCTGGCCACCCACTACGCGGTCAAGCGGCTCCAGCGCCACCTGCGCCTGCCCAGGACCGGCGCGTTCAAGCTGGGGCGGGTGGTGTTCCTGCCCGGTCCGCTGCGGGTCGGCACGCTGGACGCGCAGCCGGGCACGCCCCTGCAGGCGGGCGCCACGGTGCTGCACGGCACCGATCCGGCTCCCGTCGTGTCGGTACAGCTCGATCCCACGATGGCGCCCAGCTTGGGCAAGGGCGACCGGGTCACGGTCACCATGCCCGACGGGCGTACCGAGAAGGGGCGGATCTCCGAGATCAGCCCCGTCGCCCAGAGCTCCCAGTCTCCGGACGGGGGCCCGCCGCAGACGTACGTGCCGGTGACCGCGCGCCTGAGCGGAAAGGCCAGGCGGTGGCTGGACCAGACCACCGTGCAGGTCGCGATCACCAGCGAGCGGCACGAGAACGTGCTGGCCGTGCCGATCGTGGCGCTGCTCGCGCAGCCGGGCGGCACGTTCGCGGTGGCCACCGGCGGCAGGCGGGTGAGCGTGGAGACCGGCCTGTTCGACGAGGCCGCGGGGCTCGTCGAGGTGACCGGCGTCAGCGAGGGGGCCCTGGTGGAGGTGCCTGCCTCATGACGGCTGTGCTCGAACTCGACGACGTCTGGAAGATCTACCCCGCCGAGCCGCCCGTCGAGTCGGTGCGCGGGGTCAGCCTCACCGTCAGCGCGGGCGAGATGGTGGCCGTGGTCGGCCCCTCCGGGTCGGGCAAGTCCACGCTGCTGCATCTCATGGCCGCGCTCGAACGTCCCACCCGGGGCTCGGTACGGCTGGCCGGGCTGGCCGCCGACGGGCTGGGCGACCGGCGCCTGGCCGGGCTGCGCGCACACCGGATCGGCGTGATCTTCCAGCAGTTCCACCTCCTGGACGGGCTGAGCGCGGTGGAGAACGTGGCCGACGGGCTGCTCTACCGAGGCGTGCCCGCGCGGCAGCGGCGCGCCCGGGCCGAGGCCGCGCTGCGCGAGGTGGGCCT
>NZ_JBFAMX010001253.1:0-1224 GCF_040659615.1 Nonomuraea sp. NPDC049784 | reverse complement strand
CGACACACGGGCAGCAGGCGCCAGGTCCGCTCGGGATCGGCCGCCACGAGATGAGGGAAGGCGTCGATGCGCACCGCGTCGTAGCCCCGCTCGACGAGCTCGTCGAGCGCGCGGTCCCAGTCCTGGTAGCCGGCGCCGTCCCAGCGCCTCTCCAGCCAGGAGAAGTCCCACATGGTGATCGCTAAGGGACTGTTGGTCAACGTCATAGCCTCAACATCCGTCCCGACATTGGTCTTACCAGATTGCACGAGCTTCCCTGGCCGCTACGGTTCTGTCAAGGTCTTGTGGGCGGCTGGTCTGACCAGATATGGTCCTCGAATCATGAGCACCCGAGCCGTCTGCGGCCTGGAGACCATCCGATGCCCGATTCAGCCCAACGTGCTCCTGATACGGCTGCACACCGACGACGGCCGGATCGGCCTCGGCGAGTCGTTCTTCGGGGCGGAAGCGGTCGAGGCGTACCTGCACGAGACCGTCGCGCCGCTCCTCCTGGGCGCGCCGCTGCCCAGCCCGGAGCGGCTGCGCCGGCTGCTCACCGGTCACGTGGGCTTCCAGGGCAGCGGGGTGGAGACCCGCGGCAACGGGGCGATCGACATGGCCGTGTGGGACCTGCTCGGCAAGGTCGCGGGCCAGCCGGTGGCCACCCTGCTCGGCGGGCCCTACCAGGACAGCCTCCCGGTCTACAACACCTGCGCGGGGCCCTCATACGTCAAGGACGAGCCGCGCCAGGCCGTGTCCAACTGGGGCCTGGCGGAGACGTCGCCGTACGAGGACCTGCGCGGCTTCCTCGAACGGCCGGGAGAGCTGGCCAAAGAACTGTGGGATGAGGGTCTTCGCGCCATGAAGGTGTGGCCGTTCGACCAGGCGGCCGAGCGCACCGGCGGCATGCGGCTGGAGCCGGCCGACCTGCGTGCCGGCCTGCGGGTGCTCAACGAGATCAAGAACGCCGTCCCTGACATGGACGTCATGGTCGAGCTGCACGGGCTCTGGAGCCTGCACGCCGCGCTCGGCCTGGTCAGAGAGCTCGAGCGGTTCGCCCCGTACTGGATCGAGGACCCACTGCGGTCCGACAGCCACACCTCCTACGCCACGCTGCAGTCCGCGACCTCCGTGCCGCTCGCCACCGGCGAGACGCTGACCGGGCAGCGCTCGTTCCGCGCGCTGCTGGAGCGCTCGGCGATCCAGGTCGCGATCGTCGACATCGGCTGGACGGGCGGGTTGACC
>NZ_JBFAMX010001252.1:0-1232 GCF_040659615.1 Nonomuraea sp. NPDC049784 | reverse complement strand
ACCAGGCCGAACGCCTGCGCGACGAGCGGGCCCGCGACCTGGCCGCCGCCCTCGCCGATTGGGCGGCCGGTTGCACACAGCTCAAGCTCGACCCAGAAGAGTTGGCGGGCACGGCCGAACGATTCGAGCAGGCCGACGACCTTGTCGGCGCCGCCCGCACGGCGGCGGCGGTCAGGCTGGCCGCCCGCGAGCAGCACCTGACGGGCCTGCGCGACAAGCTGCTGGCCGAGCGCGCCGACCTGGCCCGCGAACGCGAACGGCTCAACGACCAGGCCGTCCTCGAACCGCCGACCTCGCACGCCCGGGACACCGCCGCCAGAGAGGGCCGCCCCGGCGCCCCGTTGTGGCGGGCCGTGGCGTTCAGATCGGGCCTCGACCCGGTCGCGCAGGCGGGCGTGGAGGCGGCGCTGGAGGCGGCTGGCCTGCTGGATCTGTGGCTGCGCCCGGACGGCGGGTTCGACCCGGGGGAGCACGACGCGTTCGCGGTGGCGTCGCTGGCCAAGCCCGCTCCCGGCTACAGCCTGGCCCACGTGCTGCTCACCGAGGCGGACTCGCCCGTGCGGGCCGACACGGTGCTGGCGGGCATCGCTTTCGCGCCGAGCGCGATCGGCGTCGACCATCCCGCGGTCATCGGCGCCGACGGCACCTGGCGGCTCGGGCCTGCGGCCGGCCGCTGGGTCAAGCCCGAGCCCTCCTACATCGGTGCCACCGCCCGCGAGCGCGCCAGGCGCCGCCGCATCGCGGAGCTGGACGACCGGCTCGGCGAGCTCGCGGGCACGATCGCCGAGTGCGACCACCTGCTCGCCGTGGTCGACGCCGACCGCGACACGCTCTCCGCCGAGCTGCGGCGCAGGCCCGACAGGCAGCCGTACGCCAGGGCGGTCGATGCCCTCGACGGAGCGGTGAAGAAGGTCGCGCTGCTCGAGGACCAGCTGCGGGCGTACGAGCAGCGCCTGCACGAGCGCGAGCACGAGGTCGGCCGGTCGCTGCGGCGGCTCACCGAGCTGGCGGCGAGCCACACCCTGCCCACCGCGCCGCCCGCGCTCGACAACCTGGAAGAGGCCCTGCGCACCGCCGAGACGGCGGGCACCGCCTGGCACGACCGGCGGGCCGACGCTCGCGCCGCCGGCGAACGCGCCCGGCACGCCGCCGAACGTGCCCGCCGAGCGGCTGGCGCCGCTGCTGTGCGCCGGGATCATCGGCTACCGGGCGCTGCTGCGCTGCGATCTGCC
>NZ_JBFAMX010001251.1:0-1233 GCF_040659615.1 Nonomuraea sp. NPDC049784 | reverse complement strand
CGACCGTAGGCGGCGTAGTTGAGGTGGTCGCCGGAGCCGGAAGGAGGCAGGAACGCCACGCGCTCGGCGGTGAACGTACGGCCCGCGGGGAGCTCGTCCAGCCAGAGCTTGGCGACGTCCTCGGTGGTGAAGTCGCGGCCGTGGCGCTCGAGGACGGACAGGGCCAGCAGCGGGTAGTTGAGGTCGTCGTCCTCGGGGACGCCGTCGATGTTCTCGGCGAGCGAGTTGACGGCGCTGCGCCGGTTCCACGGCCAGCGGCGGGCCACGTCGTCCGGCAGGCCCTTGGCGGTGAACCAGCCGCGGATGGGCCAGTTGCCGGTGGCCTCGGCGATCTCCCTGATGCCTTCGCGCGGGATCTTCTCCACGGGCTTGCCCAGCACACACCCGGCCGCCCGCCCGAGCCACGCCCCGAGCACCCGCGCCGGATCAACGCCCCCTGCCCGGCTCCTCGCCATCGGCTCGCCATCGACGGTCGCCGCGCTCCCGACGCCCGGCCAGGCCGGGCAGGCCGCGATGATGGCGGCCAGGTCAGAGGGCTCGTCCAGCGGCGACGGGATCGCGGCCAGCTCGTCCAGCAGCCCCTCCGCCGGTCCCCGCAGCCGTGCGGCCTCCGGCTCCGAGGCGCCGGCGCGCGGGGGCGCGTCGTGGCCGCCGGCCGCACGCCACCGGGCCGCGATCGCCCGCACCCGCTCGCCGTCGGGACCGGACGCCCGGCCGTCCTCGGCGGCCTGGCGGAGCTCGTGCCCGATCAGGTCCTCCGGCTGGACCCAGGTGAGGCGGATCATCCGCGGTCCAGGGCGGCGAAGGCGGCCTCGTGGCCGCGGCGCCGCTCCAGGTCGTCGGCGTGCACCCGGCGCGCCACCTCGGCGATGGCGAGCCCAGGAGCCACCAGGTCCGTACGGCTGGCCGCCCCCACCTGCCCGACCCACTCCGACGGGATCGCCGCCAGGCCCCCGAGCGCCCCCGCGATGGCCCCGCCCATGGAGGCGATCGAGTCGGCGTCGCGCCCGTAGTTGACGCCGCCCAGCACGGTGTCGCGGTAGTCGCCCTTCGCGATCACGAGGAAGCCCAGCGCCAGCGGCAGCTCCTCGATGCTGTGCACCCGGCTCGGCCGCCGCGCCCCCAGCCCCTGGTCGCGGTAGGTGTCGGCGACCGTGTCGTAAGGCCGCATGGCGGCACGCAGCGTCTCGAAGGACCCGTCCCAGTGCCCCAGCCCGGCGGCGGCCTCGCAGA
>NZ_JBFAMX010001250.1:0-1235 GCF_040659615.1 Nonomuraea sp. NPDC049784 | reverse complement strand
CCGCGCTCGGCCGACCTGCCGGGGTCGCTGCTGGGCGTGATGATGGCGGGGGCCTCGTACCTGCCGGTGGATCCGGCCCTGCCGGGCGGGCGCGTCGCGGCCATGCTCGCCCAGGCAGGCGTGCGGGTCGCGCTGGCCGTCCCGTCCGCGCCCCTGCCCGCGCACGTCGAGCGGATCGAGCCGGCCACCCGCGCCGTATATGACGGGACGGCGGCGACGGCCGGGACCGCGGCCTATGTGCTCCACACCTCGGGCTCCACCGGCACGCCCAAGGGGGTGGCGGTGCCGCACTCCGCGCTGGTCAACCTGCTGGCCGGGATGGAGCGGCTGCTGGGGTCGGGTCCCGGGGACGTGTGGCTGGGGAGCACGGCGCTGTCGTTCGACATCGCCGGGCTGGAGCTGTACCTGCCCCTGGTGACGGGCGGGCGGCTGGTGCTGGCCGACGACGCCACCGTACGCGACGGGATGGCGCTGGCCCGGCTGATCGGCGCGTCCGGGGTCACCCACGTGCAGGCCACGCCGTCGGGATGGAGCATGCTGCTGTCCGGCGGCCTGGACCCGTCCGGGCTGGTGGCCCTGGCGGGGGGCGAGGCGCTGCCGCTCGCGCTGGCCAGGAGGCTTCGCAGGCGCGTGGGTCGGCTGCTCAACATGTACGGGCCGACGGAGACCACGATCTGGTCCACGGCCTGGGAGGTGCCTGACTCGCCCCATGGCGTCCGCATCGGGCGGCCGCTCGCGAACACCACGGTCCAGGTGCTCGACCGGCAGGGCTCGCCCGCGCCGATCGGCGTCCCCGGTGAGCTGGTCATCGGCGGGGCGGGGCTGGCGCTCGGCTACCTGCGCTCGCCCGGTGAGCCGCCGGACCGGTTCGCGGACGGGTGGTACCGGACGGGTGACCGGGTGCGGTGGCTGGGCGACGGGACGCTGGAGTTCCTGGGCCGGGGCGACGGCCAGGTCAAGGTGCGGGGGCACCGGGTCGAGCTGGGCGAGATCGAGACCACGCTGGAACGCCACCCCGGAGTGCGCCGGGCCGCCGTGGTGGTGCGAGGCGACGACCTGGTCGCCTACGTAGTCCCCGCCTCCCCGACCCACGAGAGTGACCTGCTGGAGCGGGCCGCCGAGTGGCTGCCGCCGTACATGATCCCGACGGTGGTCGTGCCGCTGGAGGCGCTGCCGCTCACCCCGAACGGCAAGGTGGACCGGCGGGCGCTGCCCGAGCCCGCGCGCCCGGCGGC
>NZ_JBFAMX010001249.1:0-1237 GCF_040659615.1 Nonomuraea sp. NPDC049784 | reverse complement strand
CGCGATCGCCCGGGCCCTGATCACCCAGCCGGACCTGCTGTTCGCCGACGAGCCCACCGGAAACCTGGACAGCACCACGTCCGCGGAGGTGCTGGACCACCTGCGCCGGTCTGCGCGCGAGCTCGGCCAGACCATCGTGATGGTCACCCACGAGCGGGACGCGGTGACCTACGCCGACGACGTGGTCATCATGCAGGACGGGCGGCTCGCCTGATGCGCGCCGTCTTCCTCGCGTCGCTGCGCACCCACCCCCGCAGGTACGTCGCAGCGGCGATCGCGGTGACCGCCTCGGTCGCCTTCGTCGTCGTGATCGGCGTGCTCACGTCCGGGGCACGCGCCGGATTCATGGCGAACGCCGGGGCGCCGTACCGCGGCGCCGACTACGTTGTCGACGCGCCCGAGGACGGACCCTCGCGGGGCCCATCGTGTTGCCCCGGAACCCTGGACACGTCAGCCGCGATCGAGCTCATCGACCGCCTCGGCAACAATGCATCCGGGCTGGGCCGGGTCGACCTGCCGGCGCACCGAGAAGGCGGCGCCCCGCTCGGCTCGGGCGACTTCCGGGGCCAGACGACCGTGGGGCCGATCGCCGCCGCGGAGCACCTGCGCTGGCAGAAGCTCGTCTCGGGCCGCTTCCCGGAACGCACGGGCGAGGCGGTGATGCACGTGTGGGACGCGCAGGCCCAAGAGGTCGCGGTCGGCGACCGGATCCGGGTCGGCAAGGGCGCCACCGCGACCGACCTGGAAGTGGTCGGCCTCGTGGTGTCCCCCACCACCTGGACCCAGGCCTCGATGTACGTCACGTGGCCGCAGTACCTGCAGTGGCGCGACCAACCCAACTTCCACGTGGGCAGTGTGGCGGTGCGCGGGGAAGTAGGTCCGCTCCCGGAAGGCATGAGGGTGTGGTCGGCGGACGAGTACGTCAGGGACGGCCTGGCCGGGCTCAACAACGACACGGACATGATCGCGTTGATGCTGCTGCTGTTCGCCGGCGTCGCGCTCGTGGTCTCGGTCCTGGTCGTCGCGAACACGTTCTCCATCCTGTTCGCGCAACGCCTGCGCGACTTCGCACTGCTGCGCTGCATCGGCGCGACCCGGCGGCAGGTGCTGGGTTCGGTACGCCGCGAGGCCGCCGCCGTCGGCGTGCTCGCGTCGCTGACCGGGACACTGATCGGCGTCGGCCTCGGCTACGGCCTGCTCCCCCTGATCAACACCCTCGCACCCACCACCCCGATGG
>NZ_JBFAMX010001248.1:0-1241 GCF_040659615.1 Nonomuraea sp. NPDC049784 | reverse complement strand
CCAGGAACGCCGACGACGTGCCGAACTCGCCGCCCGCGGAGAAGCCCTGCACCAGCCGGGCCAGCACCAGCACGATCGGCGCGGCGATGCCGATGGCCTCGTACGGCGGGCAGATCGCGATGGCGAACGACGCGCCGGCCATCAGCGAGATGGTCAGCGTCAGGCCCTTCTTGCGGCCGTGCCGGTCGCCGTACGAGCCCAGGATGGCCCCGCCGATGGGCCGCATGAGGAAGCCCACGGCGAAGACGGCGAGGGTGGACAGCAGGCTCGCGGTGGAGTCGCCGGAGGGGAAGAACTGGCGGGAGAACACCGACGCGAACGTCGTGTAGATGGCCCAGTCGACCCATTCGACGGTGTTGCCGATCGCGCCGGCCACGATCGCCTTGCGCTGTGCCCCGGTCAGCCGCCCGGGTGCGGTCTCGACGGTCATCGGGCCTGCTCCAGGACGTACTCGGCGATCTGGGCGTGGGTGGCGTACCAGACGCCGTCGTGCCTGCCGACGTGGTCGAGCAGCGCCTCCAGGGCGGCCATGCGGGAGCGGTGGCCGATGATGTGCGGGTGCATGGTGAGCTGGAACAGCCCGCCCTCGGCGTAGGCGGCGTCGAACTCGTCCCGCCAGATCGCGGCCACCTCGCGCGGCGGCGTGTAGGGCCGCAGCGCGCCGTAGCGCTCCATCATCAGGTACGGCGCGTCGTCCCTGATCCACTCGACGGGGATCTCCACGACACCTGTCGGCTCGCCGTCCTGGAGCAGCTCGTACGGCTCGTCGTCGGCCATCAGGGACGAGTCGTAGAGCAGGCCGAGCTCGCGGGTGATGGCCAGGGTGTGGTCGGAGAAGTCCCACGACGGGGTGCGGATGCCGACGGGCCGGACGCCTGCCAGCTTTTCAAGGGTGCCGGCGGCTCGCAGGGCCAGTTCGCGCTCGTCGGCCGGGTCGAGCTGCATGTTGCGCTCGTGGATCCAGCCGTGCATGGCGACCTCGTGCCCGGCGGCCACGTAGTCGCGTACCTCTTCGGGGTGCAGCAGCGCGGAGACGGCCGGCATGAAGAACGAGGCGGGGATGCGGTGGCGCTCCAGCAGGCGCAGGATGCGGGGCGCGCCGACGCGGGAGCCGTACTCGCCCTGGGAGAGCTTGCCGGGCCTGGTCTCGCCGTCGCGCAGCGGGATGGTCTCGTGGTCGGAGTCGAAGGACAGGGCGACGGCGACGCGGGCGCCGCCGGGCCAGGAGGCGGGCCGCAGGC
>NZ_JBFAMX010001247.1:0-1243 GCF_040659615.1 Nonomuraea sp. NPDC049784 | reverse complement strand
CGCCTCGCACCCGCAGCGGGACGACCAGCCGCCCGCCCGGTGCGAGCTGCTCCCGCCACGCGGGTGGCACGTCCCACGCGCCCGCGGTGACGATGATCCGGTCGTAGGGTGCGTTCTCAGGGTGGCCGGTTGCGCCGTCTCCGTGGACGACCTGCACCCGGTCGTAACCCGCTGCGGCCAGGCCGCGCCGGGCTCCCGCCACGATGTCGGCTCCGATGTCGACCGTCGTAACGTGTCCCTCTGGCCCGGCGAGCTCGGCGAGCAGCGCGGCGTTGTAGCCGGTCCCCGCGCCTATTTCCAGCACCCGATGGCCGGGCTGGACGTCCAGTTGCTCCAGCATCGACGCGACCAACCCAGGGTCGGATGCAGAGCTGATCGCTTTTCCGTTCTCGTCGCGGTGAGTGACCACCGAGTCAGGCCCGTAGGCCTGTTCCAATGTTGCCGATGGCACGAACACGTGCCGGGGCACGGCGCGCATCGCGGCTTCCACGGGCTCGGTGCGTACACCCCAGTCGCGCAGCTTGTCGACCATGGCGTCACGGAACGCACGGTCCGTGCGCTCTTCCTTGCGTTCGGTGTTGGTTTCCACCGGGTGGAGCGTACTCAAGCGGGCCTCCTCGTCTCTTGCGAATCGCTGGTGTTGGCCGTCCCGCGCCTCCGGTAGGCCCTGACTGGGGCGACCGCCTGGATGGCGATCACGACACGGCTCCTTCCTGGTGGTTGGGCCGTGCGGATGCCTTCGGCTTGTGGTCGTGCCTGGCGGACAGATCAATCCAGACGCTGAAAGCGTGGGCATACTCGCCCCGCCCGGTCTCCTCAAAGCGACCTGGACCGGTTGCCCGCAACGCGAAGTACGTCGCGCCCATGTGGCACAGCACGAACTCCTCGCAACAGGATGTCTCCGCCACGTCGCGCCTGGTGAACGCGGGCTGGACGTACGGGCGCCATTCGTACATGTCAGGTCACCCTCGATGGCGCGGCAGCGCGAAACCTGGCCGCCACAGCGCTACGCATGTGGCGGCCAGGTGGCTTCAGACAGACCGCGCCTGAGACCAGCTGCGGCAGGTGAGCCTCGCAGCCCACGGCGTGGCGGCAACGTGGGCCGTGGGCTGCGAGGTCTGGGGGGCGCGGGCCGGTCCGACAGTCGGTGGCGGTGTCGGCCGCGCAGGCCAGCATCGGAAACTCCTCGTAGGCGGTGGGATGGGTGGTGGCGCAGGCCGAAGCGGCTGCGGGTGGGTTTCGG
>NZ_JBFAMX010001246.1:0-1244 GCF_040659615.1 Nonomuraea sp. NPDC049784 | reverse complement strand
GTCGCCCGCCAGCCGCCCCGCCGTCATCATGATGGAGAACGCGGCATACCCCGCGGCGGCGAACCCCGGTGAGGCGGCCAGGTCCTCGCGCAGGTAGACCGAGCTCCAGTCGGCTGAGGCGCCCTCGCCCACCAGGCAGCAGAACGCCAGCACGCCCAGGAACACGATCCCCTTGGGCCGCGCGTCCGACCCGCCAGAGCCAGAGCCAGAGCCTGAGGCCGGGTCCTGGGCGGAGGGCGGGACCGAGCGCAGGGCCCAGCGGGCGGCCCAGATCGCCAGCAGCGCGATCACCGTGCCCATCGACAGGAACGTGGCCGCGGCGGACAGGCCGAGGTGCGCGAACAGGCCGCCCGCCGTGGCGCCCGTGAACCCGCCGATGCTGTAGACGGCGTGGAACGACGACATGATCGGCCGCCCGTAGGCCCGCTCGACCTCCACCGCGTTGGCGTTCATGGCCACGTCCAGGATCCCGTGCACGATCCCGAACGCCAGCAGCGTCCCCGCCAGCGCCCACAGGCTCGGGGCGTAGGTGGGCGGCACGAGCACGACGCCCTGCAGGAGAGCGGCCGGGATCATGACGCGGCTGCTGCCGTGCCGGTCGACCAGCCGGCCCACCGCGGTCATCCCGGCCATCGCCCCGCCCGCGATGGCCAGCAGGGCGAGGCTGAACTGGCCGTCTCCCAGCTCGAGGTGCTCCTTGATGGCGGGGATGCGCGCCGTCCAGGTGCCCATGGCCGTGCCGGCCAGGAAGAAGAGCAGGTAGACCGCCGTACGTTCCCGCCTGAGGACGCCCTGCCGAGTGCCGGGCGCGGGTCTCACGCGGCCTCCCTGACCGTCACCCCGGCCGCCACCAGGGCGTCGCGCTCCTCGCCCGGTATGCCGGAGTCCGTCACCACCACGTCCAGCCGCGAGATCGGGCAGACCGCGCCGAAGGCCGTACGCGCGAACTTGCCCGAATCGCACGCCACGATCACCCGCCGCGCCGAGGCGATGGCCGCCTGCTTGACCGCCACCTCCGGCAGGTCGTGCGCGGTCAGCCCGTGCTCGGCCGACAGCCCGCAGCAGCCGATCACCGCCGTGTCGAACCGCAACGCCTTCAACGAGCTCTCGGTCAGCGGCCCCATGAAGTTCAGCTCGCCCTGGCGTACCTCGCCGCCGGGCAGCACCAGCCGCACGCGTGGCGCGGCGGCCAGCAGCGACACCGACTGCAGGGCCAGCGGCAGCACGGTCAGGCGGCGGTCGTG
>NZ_JBFAMX010001245.1:0-1250 GCF_040659615.1 Nonomuraea sp. NPDC049784 | reverse complement strand
GCCCCCGACCAGCGGCCGGATCAGCGGCCGGCGGAAGCCCACGGAGCCCTCCTCCTGCCCCAGCCCGGCGACCCCGCCGTACAGCCACGCCCCGACCGAGCCGAGCGTGTAGTGGTTGAAGGAGTTCATCGCGACGGGGCCGAAGCCGGCCTCCTCCGTCCAGCCATCCCAGCGCTCCCAGATGGTGGTGGCGCCGCGCTTGATCGAGTAGCCCCAGGAGGGGTAGCGGTCGTCGTGCAGCAGCGCGTACGCCAGGTCGGCGTGCCCGTGCTCCGACAGGACGGGCCCGAGCAGCGCCACCCCGGCGAACCCGGTGGTCAGCAGCCGCCCCCGCCGCTCCAGGTCGGCCACCAGGTGGGAGACGGCGGCGGGCACGAGGCCGGCGGGCACCAGGTCGTGCGCGAGCGCCAGCAGGTAGGCGGTCTGCGTGTCGCCCGTGATCTTCCCGTCGGCCGCGATGAACTCCCGCGCGAACGCCTCTCCGATGCGTGCCCGTAGCGCCGCGTACCGGTCGGCCGACGGGTCGCCCAGCACCCGCGCCGCCCGCGCCGTCAGGTCCGCGCTGAGTGCGAAGTAGGCGGTGGCCATCACGTCGCGGGAGGTCTGGACCCCCGCCTGGAGCCAGTCGCCGTAGTGGCTGCCGACCTTGTCGCGCCAGATCAGGCCGGGGTTGTGGCGTTCGACGTGGTCGACCCACCGGCGCATGCTGGGCAAGCTGTCGCGCAGGATCCGCTCGTCCCCGTACACCCGGTAGAGGTGCCAGGGCACGACCGTGGCGGCGTCGGCCCAGCCGGGCGTGCCGTGCCGCCCGGTCATGACGTGCGGCACCACGTCGGGCACCGCTCCGCCCACGGCGTCCTGCGCGCAGCGCAGGTCGGCCAGCCAATCGGTGAAGAAGGCCGCCACGTCGGCGTTGTAGCAGGCCGTGGGCAGGAACACTTGAGCGTCGGCCGTCCAGCCGAGGCGCTCGTCCCGCTGTGGGCAGTCGGTCGGCACGGAGACGAAGTTGTCGCGCTGGCTCCATCGGACGTTGCTCATGAGCTGCCGCACCATGGCGTCGGAGCAGGAGAAATCGCCCGCCACCGGCGTGTCCGAGTGCATCGCCCGGCCCACGACGTCGAAGTCGGCGTGGCCGCTGACTTCGACGTAGCGAAACCCGTGCACGGTGAAGCGCGGCTCGAACGTCTCCTCCGGCCGCCCCGCCGCCACGTAGTGGTCGGTGGCCTCGGCGGAGCGGAGGTTGGCGGTGT
>NZ_JBFAMX010001244.1:0-1255 GCF_040659615.1 Nonomuraea sp. NPDC049784 | reverse complement strand
AGCCGGACAGGCTGAGCCCAGTGCGCAGGTAGGCGCTGCGCAGCCGTCCGTCGGGGATCTGGGCGGTCAGAGCGCGCATGCGGCGGCCGGCGAAGCTCGTCAGCGGCAGCAGCGGGTAGTGGCGGCCGCCGAGCTGGGTGGCGGCCAGGGTGGAGCCCAAGGCCTGGCCGATGACGTCGTGCAAGAGGGCCTCGTCGTCGGTGTCGACGACTTCTTCGGCCAGCATGGCCAGCAGTTGCAGATCGAGCACGGCGGCCCAGTCCGCGGCCTCGGTACCGCTGTCGGGGTCGGTGAAGTCGAGGCCAGCCGGGACATCGGGCCCGTCCAGCAACTGGGAGCGTCGGGGCATCCGTGCCCGCAGCAGGTCGATATACAGCCGGACCAGGGTCGAGTAGACCGGCTCCAGCGTGGGGGAGTCGAGGTAGCGTTTGCGCAGCCGGCGGGCTTCGCGCTCGTCCTTGGCGATGAGGATGACGTGTCCCTCGGTTTCGCGGAAGGGCCGCGCGGCGCGACCGGCGGTGTTGAGGAAGTCGCGCACCGACAGCTGGTCGTTGTGCCCGCGGTGGACGCCGGCGACGATGACGGTCTTGGCGGGCAGGTTGACGCCTTGACCGAGGGTACTGGTGGCCGCCAAGATGCGGATCGCGCCGGCGCGGTAGGCCTTCTCCAGTTCGTGCCGGATGGCTTCGGGCACGTCGGCATGGTGGTAGCCGATGCCCTCGCCGACGAGGTCGACGAGCTCGTGGTCGGCACCGGCGTACTCGGTGATGACCTCGATGAGGCGCTCGCGCTGGGCGCGCAGGTCCGAGGGCACCAGACCGGTCGCGTCCGCGCCCAGGACGACATCAGCCCGATCAGCGGCCTGGCGGACCGCCCGGGCGATGGTGGCGGTGGAGGCCTTCTTGGGCGCGGCGATCAGCACCGGCCCCATCCGCTGGTAGTGCACGGCCAGCTCGGCAGCCACGTCCTTGACCTCGCTGGGAAACAGCTTGGTCCGGCGCTGATGCCGGGTGAGTACGTACGGCAGGAAGAAGCCGTGGTCGGCGTCGCTCGAGCGGTACTCCACGAACCCCTGCTGGCCATCGACGTTGCGGCCTTTCCAGGTGAAGACGCCCATGTTCAGCCGGGACGGGGTCCACTCAACTGCCGCCAGATGCGGGTTGGTGGGATCGAGCCAGGAGGCGATCTCGCCGCCGTTGGGCAGCACCGCGGACAAGATGAGCAGCCGGGCGGCCGGGGCGATCCGCCGCACCCG
>NZ_JBFAMX010001243.1:0-1258 GCF_040659615.1 Nonomuraea sp. NPDC049784 | reverse complement strand
CGGTCACCTCAAGCCCGGCCTGCCGGTAGGCGGGCAGGTGGGCCACGTCCACGATGGCCCCCGCGCCGACGACGGCGACGGGCAGTCGGCGCTCAGCCGGGATGGCCAGGTCGGCCGCGGCGGCGATGGGCGCGAACACGTCGATCACGCGGCGGCCTCCCAGGTGATGTACGTGCCGGTCATGGTGCCTCCTGGAGACCGTAGAAGCTGGTCGCGGTGCCGCCGAGCACGGCCGCGCGGCCGGCGTCCGTCAGGCCCGACAGCGCGGCGTTCGTCTCCCGCCAAACCTTTGCGTAGTCGCCGGCGAGCAGCGCCACCGGCCAGTCGCCGCCGAACATCAGCCGCTCCGGGCCGAACACCTCGAGCGCGTGCTCCACGTAGGGCCGCAGGTCCTCGCCCGTCCAGGTCCCTGGGTCGGCCGCCGTGTTCAGTCCGGAGACTTTCGCGTACACCCCAGGGCACTCGGCCGCGCGGGCGAGCAGCGACGCCCACGGCTCCCAGCCCTTCTCCTTGATCGGCGGCTTGGCGAGGTGGTCGATCACCATCCGCAGCCCGGGCACCCGCTCGGCCAGCACCGGGACGTGCTCCAGATGCCGCGGCAGCACCGCCACCACGTCGAACGGCAGCCCGGCCGCGGCCAGCAGCCCGAGCCCCTCGATCACCGAGTCCCGCACCACCCAGTCGGGGTCGGGCTCGTCGTGGATGAGGTGCCGTACCCCCGCGAACCTGGGATGCCGCCGGTACCGCTCCAGCGCCTCGGCCGCCTCGCCGGGCCGGTCCAGCGGCACCCACCCGACCACCGCGCCGATGAAGTCGTGGACGGCGGCCTGCGCGAGCATGGCGTCGGTGTCGGCGTAGGAGTCCATCGACTGCACCAGGACCGTGCGATCGACCCCTGCCGCCGCGAGCTGCGGGATCAGCTCCTCGGGCTCGAAGGTGCGGTGGATCGGCCCGTGCTCCGGCGTCAGCCACGGGTACGAGCCCGTCTCCAGGTTCCAGAAGTGCTGGTGGGCGTCGACGACGGTCATCCAGCCTCCTCCCGATTCAATCGTTTGAACGTGCACATATTAGGGCGTGGACGGCGGTTGCACGAGCTCCAGCGTGATGTCGTCCGGGTCGAGGAAGTAGCAGGCGTAGCCGCCCCTGTTCACGCCCGCCGTGATCGCCTCGGGCGGGTTGACGAAGCGCACCCCGGCTAGCCCCTGCTGGATCAGGTAGCCCACGGCCATGGAGACCGAGGCCGGGCTGACCTTCAGCC
>NZ_JBFAMX010001242.1:0-1258 GCF_040659615.1 Nonomuraea sp. NPDC049784 | reverse complement strand
CCATGACCGTCGCCATGCTCGGCGGCCGGTACCTGCCGACGACGAAGCGCACGTCGGGCTTGTCGATGCCCATGCCGAACGCGATCGTGGCCACCACGATCAGCCCGTCTTCCCGCAGGAAGCGGGCCTGGTGAGTGGCGCGGGTGCGGGCGTCGAGACCCGCGTGGTACGGCACCGCGGCGATGCCGTTGTCCGTCAGGAACTCGGCGATCTTCTCGACCGAGGAGCGCGACAGGCAGTAGACGATGCCGGACTCGCCGGGATGCTCGGTGCGCAGGAACTCCAGCAGCTGCCGCTTGGGCTCGCTCTTGGGCGTGATGCGGTAGTGGATGTTGGGCCGGTCGAAGCCCGCGACGAAGTGGCGGGCCTGGTCGAGGCCGAGCCTGGAGGAGATCTCGGCGTGGGTGGCCGGGGTGGCGGTGGCGGTCAGCGCGATGCGCGGCACCTCCGGCCAGCGCTCGCGCAGCGTGGACAGCTCGAGGTAGTCGGGGCGGAAGTCGTGACCCCACTGCGCCACACAGTGGGCCTCGTCGATGGCGAACATCGAGATCTCGCCCTTGGCCAGCAGCCTCAGTGTGGCGTCGACCCGCAGCCGCTCGGGGGCGAGGTAGAGCAGGTCGAGCTCACCGGCCAGGAACTCGGACTCGACCAGCTGCCGCTCGTCGAAGTCCTGCGTCGAGTTGAGGAACCCCGCCCGCACGCCGAGCGCGCGCAACGCGTCGACCTGATCCTGCATCAGCGCGATCAGGGGTGAGATGACCACCCCCACGCCACGGCGCACCAGCGCGGGGATCTGGTAGCAGAGCGATTTGCCGCCGCCGGTGGGCATGAGGACGAGCGCGTCGCCGCCGGTCACGACATGGTCGATGATCTCCTGCTGTCCCGCCCTGAACGAGTCGTAGCCGAACACGCGGTGCAGAACCTGGGTGGGGGTATCCATGCGGCTACCTTACGTGTTCGGGGGCGAACGTTTCGTGAGTTCCGCCAACGGCGATCGGGCCCGCCTTCGGCGTCCGGACGGCGTCCCACCAGTCTGCCCGACCGCGATCGGTGACCACGCCACCAAGGCATTCCCCGCCGCGCCTCGGCGGAGGAAACCGAGGCCCTCGGGGGAGGGGCTGAGGTCCCTTGAGGTCGGGCTTGTCCACCTCGGACGAGGGCGTAGGACTGCGCGCGTCGTGGGACTACGGTCCACTGGGTGTCGAGCTCAAGAACAACGTCAAGCGGCAGTGGTGGCTGTCGATGGTCCAGTCGCGCG
>NZ_JBFAMX010001241.1:0-1259 GCF_040659615.1 Nonomuraea sp. NPDC049784 | reverse complement strand
GCGTCGAGGTCCAGGCCGCTGGCCCGGGCCACGTAGCCGAGGGTGCCGAGGTCGCGGGCGGCGTCGGCGGACAGGACGGCGGTGCCGGTGAAGCGGTCAGCGACCACGCTGTGGCCGAGGGCGAGCCCGGCGAGCTCGGCCACGTCGGTGCCAATGGCGTGCAGCCGATCGGGGGCGGGGAGGGCCTTCAGATGGGCGCCGCCGAGGCGGACGCCGCCGCGCAGCAGCCGGTGTCCGGTGACCTCAGCGTTTATCCGCAGGAGCTGTTCGCGGATACGCCCGGTGTGCGCGTGCAGGATGGGGAAGGCCACATCGTTGCAGAGCGCGCCCAGGTCGGTGACGTGGTTGTAGAGGCGTTCCAGCTCCAGCAGCACGGCTCGGGCCCGCTGCGCCTGCGCGCTGACCGGGGTCTGGGTGGCCTCTTCCACAGCCAGGCAGTAGGCGAGCGCGTGGCCGACAGAGGTGTCGCCGCTGACGCGCTCGGCCAGGTCCAGCCCGTCGGCGGGCTGGCGGCCCTCGAAGAGCTTTTCGATGCCCTTGTGCACGAACCACAACCGGGCCTTGAGCTTGATGATGGTCTCGCCGACCACGGAGAAGCGGAAATGCCCTGGTTCGATGAGGCCGGCGTGGACGGGTCCGACGGGGATCTCGTAGACGCCCTGGCCTTCCACGGTGACGAACGGGTAAGGCCCCTCGGGGTCGCCGAAGGAGGGCGGCGGCCCCGCGTCGTCACGCATCGGGTACCAGCCGCGCGGCCAGTGGTGGTGGCGCACCAGCCGCCGAGGGAGCGGGTGATCGAGCGGGGCGATCCCGTACAGGTCGCGGATCTCCCGCTCGAACCGGCCTGCGGGGAAGGACAGATGCGCCAGGCTGGGCACGGCCGGCTGTTCCAGGGGGAGGCGGAGCCGCAGCTCGGTACGGCGATCCGGGCCGCCGGCGACGAACAGGTACGCCAGGCCGAACCCGTCGGCCTCCTGGCGCGCGGAGACCAGCGCCAGCCGGTGGCCGTCGGCCAGCAGCCGGGCGGCGTGCTCGGGCAACTCGGCGGGGCTGATGTCGGCGATGGTGCGCGTGCTCATGGCGTTGCTCCGGCGATGGTGGCGGCGGCCTGTAGCAAGGAGTGCAGCGGTCCGAGAGTGATGCCCAGGACGGCGCAGGCGGCCAGGCCCGCGACCAGTGGGGCCGCCACGGTGCCCGGCAGTGTGATGGCCTCGCCCGGCGAGCCGCCCAGGAGCATCCGCCGGCTGTGGCGCCCGATG
>NZ_JBFAMX010001240.1:0-1260 GCF_040659615.1 Nonomuraea sp. NPDC049784 | reverse complement strand
ACGTGGTGTTCCCCTGTGGGCTGTCAAGGTGGCGGCTGGCCGGTAAGCGTTAACAACGCCAGCCCTGGCCACACCACCGGCACCATCGCTAACGGTCACCTGCCGCCGGTCGTAGGCGCCTACGACGCCGACTCTCCCGCGCGGCCACCCGGCCCGACGAGCAGCGCTGGACCGATCCGCGACGACCGCGGCAAACCCGACCTGGCCGCGCCCGGCGTCGGCATCGTCGCGGCCCGCTCGGCACCGCGGGGCAACGAGCTCAGCCCAGGCGGTCGGGACTTCCTCTGCGGTCCGGTGAACAGCGGCCCGTTTGTCCAGCGAGAGAAAGGAGACCGACTACGCCGACGCCCACGCAGGTCAGCGATATCCTGATCGCACAACTGAACAAGCAATGGATGGTTAGGACCCCGCTGCCAGGGTGTCCCTACCGAGCTGCGGGTGATGTGCTTGCCCAAGGGACCGGACTACATGCGGTGTGAACTGCGCGCCGAGCAGAGGCGGCGGACACGCTGAACCCGGTGTCGTCACACCCGCATCGGATCCAGCCAAGTCACGCGTTCTCGCGGGTCGAATCTGGTGACGTGTGATATTTCCGCCGCGAGTCTGCGGGATGCCACATGGTCGCAGCCAGTGTCCGACCGGGGCTAACGGTCTCTGTTGCGCAACCTAGGCTAGGCCGCCTGATCTTGGGCACGTTGATTGCGGCCTCTATTGGAGGCTGCGCCAAATACGTGGCCTCTGTTGGAGGTTGCGCAAAATGTCCCCGACGATCTACATCGTCGCTGTCCTTCTCGGCGCAGTTCCGTCGATCTGCCTGGCCATCAAGTTCTGGCTATGGCTGAGATTCTGCCGTCATGTGGTGGATCGGCATGGCCTTGAGGCATTGGGCAAGCTGCCGCAGCTCGCCCGTCCGTTCAAGTTCCAGCTCCCATGGATCAGCGAGATGCCCCAGACCATCGCCAAAATGCCGGACGCGTCGATGGCGGACGCCACGAACGAGAGGGCACCGGGCTGACCATGGCGCATCGCTCTTGCGCGGTCGGGCCACAATCCCGGCCGCGCAAGAGCGGCTCAACCTCGCTCCTATCGACCGGGAGCCGGATCGCTACGGTGGATCTTGAACATCTCAGCAACACCCGTGGACATGGCAGATGCTCTGAGCCTTAGTGGCCTTGCCTGGAAGTCTCTCGGGGGTTGACTTTCGGATCTGGTGTGGTCAGTCCGTGAGGGGGGTCACGTAGAGGTCGCAGGCCAGGTCGA
>NZ_JBFAMX010001239.1:0-1262 GCF_040659615.1 Nonomuraea sp. NPDC049784 | reverse complement strand
CCGCGGTCGGGCTGCCCGCCGCGTACGTGCCGCTGCCGCACGGCAACGGCGAGCAGGCCATCAACGCCGGGCGCATCGCCCAGGGCGGCGGCGGCCTGATGGTCGACGACGCCGACCTCTCACCCGAATGGATCATCCACAACGTGCTGCCCATCCTCCGTGATCCCGAGCGGGTCGCCGCCATGTCCGAGGCGGCGTCCAGACTGGGACGCAAGGACGCCGATATCATGCTCGCCAGGAAAGTGTTGGAGATAGCCCGATGAGTCTCGTGAAGCTGGTCGATCCCGTCGCCGTAGCGGAGCTGGGGCGGGTGCACTTCATCGGCATCGGCGGCGCGGGCATGTCGGGCATCGCCCGCATCCTGCTCAAACGCGGTGTGCGGGTGTCCGGCAGCGACGCGCGCAGCTCCGAGCTGATCACCGAGCTGCGTGAGCTGGGCGCCACCATCCACATCGGCCATGCCGCGTCGCACGTGAGAGACGTCGACACCGTGGTCGTCTCGACCGCCATCCGCGACTCCAACCCCGAGCTGGGCGAAGCGCTCAAGCAGGGGCTGCGGATCATCCCGCGGGCCGCCGCGCTGGCCTCCGTCATGGCCGGGCGCACCGCCGTGGCCATCGCGGGCACCCACGGCAAGACGACCACCACCTCGATGCTGACCGTGGCGCTGCAGAAGTGCGGGGCCGACCCGTCCTACTGCGTGGGCGGCCAGCTCGTCACCACCGGGCTCGGCGCCGACGACGGCCAGGGGCAGGTGTTCGTGGCCGAGGCCGACGAGAGCGACGGCTCGTTCCTCATGCTGGCGCCCGACATCGCCGTGGTGACCAACGTCGAGGCCGACCACCTCGACAACTACGGCGACCCGCGGGCCGTGCACGACAGCTTCGCCAGGTTCGCCGACCGGGTCGGCTCGCTGCTCATCACCTGTGCCGACGACCCGGGCTCCGCCGAGCTGGCGCGCCGGGCGCGCGAGCGCGGGCTGCGGGTCAAGACGTACGGCCTGCAGGGCGAGGACTACCGCGTGCGGGGGGTCAGGCCCGACGGGTTCGGCACGGTCTTCGACATCGAAGGCCGGGGCGACGTGCGGCTGGCCGTCCCCGGCGCGCACAACGCGCTCAACGCCACCGCGGTGATCGCCGTGGCCGACGAGCTCGGGTTGCCGTTCGAGGAGATCAGGCAGGGTCTGGGCGCCTTCACCGGGGCCAAGCGGCGCTTCGAGGCCAAGGGCGAGGCCGGCGGCATCGCGGTGTTCGACAGCTACG
>NZ_JBFAMX010001238.1:0-1262 GCF_040659615.1 Nonomuraea sp. NPDC049784 | reverse complement strand
AGCACCTGCCCGGCGATCGAGCCCAGGCCGCCCGCGACGCCGTACCAGCCGAGGGCGCGCGCCCGCTCGTCCGGCGGGTACACCGCGGAGATGGTGGCCAGCACCTGCGGCACCATCATCGCGCCCGTCAGGCCCTGGAGCAGGCGGGCAGCCACCAGCTGGGCCGGGTTCACGGCGATCCCGCACAGGACCGACGCGACCGTGAACGCGGCCACGCCCCAGATGAACAGCCGCCGGTAGCCGTAGCGGTCGCCGAGCCGCCCTCCGGTGATCATGCCTGCCGCGTAGGTGAACGCGTAGCCGCCCACGATCAGCTCGAGGGCGGCCGGACCCGCGTTCAGGTCGTGTTCGATGGAGGGGGCGGCCACGTTGACCACGAAGAAGTCGAACTGAGCCATGAACCAGGCCGACAGCAATACAGCCAACGCAGCGCCATATTTCACGACATTCAGGCTAGAACTTCAAGAACAACTGGCCTCCATCGGGGTTCTGCGGCTCCCCTCAGCGGGTGGTGAGGAGGAGCCGCGCGAAGCTCCCCCTCAGCGAGTCGCAGGTTCCAAAGCCGGTGCGGTCTCCCGCAGGCCGTGGCGCGACCACCAGCGGGACAGCGGGGCCGGAGCCCACCAGGCCCAGCGGCCGAGCAGGCGCATCGTGGCGGGCACCAGCAGGCCGCGGACGATCGTCGCGTCCACGCCGATCGCGATCACCAGGCCCACGCCGATCATCTTCATCAGCGTGACCTGCCCCAAGGCGAAGCCGCCGACCACCACGAGCAGCAGCAGCGCCGCACTGGAGATCACGCCGGACGAGCGCTGGGCACCCACCGCCACCGACTCCGCACTGTCATGCGTTCTGTCCCATTCCTCTCGGATCCTGGAGACCAGGAACACCTCGTAGTCCAGCGCCAGCCCGAACGCCATCACCAGGATGATGACTGGGAACACCACGTCCAGCCATCCGGCGGGGTCGAAGCCCAGGAGGCCGGACAGGAACCCGTTCTGGAAGATCAGCGTGATCGCGCCGAACGAGGCCGACAGAGACAACATGTTCAGGACGATCGACTTCAGCGGCAGGACGAGCGAGCCGAAGGCCCAGAACAGCAGCACCCCGCAGGCCAACACCACGAACAGGGCGAACCACGGCATCCGGTCCGCGACCGCCTGGCGCACGTCGAGGAGGGTCGCCGGCCGCCCGGTCACCAGGGCCGTGGCGCCGGAGGGGGCCGGGACCGCGCGCAGCCCCCGGGCCATCCGGGCGGCGGC
>NZ_JBFAMX010001237.1:0-1266 GCF_040659615.1 Nonomuraea sp. NPDC049784 | reverse complement strand
AGCGGGCCATGTCCGGCCCGGGAAAGCCCCTGGGCTCGACGCGCCGCAGCGCGGGCCCCATCGAGTCCACCCAGATCGGCCCCGGCAGCGACGCTCCCTGCACCGCCCCGTAGTACTGGTCCCCGATCTTCACGTCCTGCAGCGGGAACCGGTACGAGCCCCGGATGTCCCCGACGCTGACCGCCGCGGCGAGCGCGGGCGTGTAGCCGGCGAACCAGGCCGACGTGTAGGCGTTGTTGGTGCCCGTCTTGCCGGCGGCCGGCCGGTCGATGCCCTGCCCGTGCATGGTGCCCTTGGTGAACACGCCCTGCAGCACGTAGTTGACCGCGTCCGCGACGTCCTCCTCTAGGGCCCGCTCGCAGGAGGGCGGCACGTGCGTGCGCCGCCCGTCCCTGCCGATGATCTCCACGATGGCCAGCGGCCGGCAGTAGACCCCCCTGGCCGCGAACGCCGCGAACGCCGCCGCCACCGTCACCGGGTCCATCTCGTTGACGCCCAGCGTGAACGTCGGCACCTCCTTCAGCGGCTGCCCGTCCGCCCTCGTGATGCCGAGCGACTTGGCCGTGCGCACCACGTTGCAGAGGCCGACCTTGCGCTCCAGCATCATGTAGAAGATGTTCACCGACTTCCAGGTGCCGGTCTCGATGCTGTGCGGGCCGCCCGAGCCCTCGCCGCTGGCGTTGAGTATGCGGGTGTCCGGGTCGTTCACCGGCCGTCCCGCGCAGTCGCGGTAGCCCGCCGAGGGCACGAGCTCGCCCGGCGTCATGAACCCGTCGTTGAAGCGCCACCCCTGTTTGAGCGCCGTGGCCAGCGTGAACACCTTGAACGTCGACCCGGCCTGGAAGCCCTGGCCGCCACCGTGGGCCACGTCCGCGCCCAGGTTGAAGGTGGTCTTGGGGCCGTTCTTCCGGTTGCCGGGGTTGCGGCCGAACCGCTTGCTGGCCGCGATCGCCCTGATCCGCCCGGTCCGCGGTTCCACCATGGCCTCGGCGGCCACCTCGGTGTCCTCGGGCGAGACGTAGCGGTGGATGGCCTGCTCGGCGGCGCGCTGCGCGATCGGGTCGAGGCTGGTCCTGATCACCAGGCCGCCCCTGGCCATCCTGGCCCGCCGCTCGGCTGCCGTGTTCCCGAACACCGGGTTTGAGAGGAGCTCGCGCTGCACGTACAGGCAGTAGAACGGGTACGCGCTCTGCTCGCACCCGCCGGGCTCGGGCCTGAGCCTGATGTCGAGCGGCGCGGCCTTGGCCTGCGCCGCCTGCTGCTGGC
>NZ_JBFAMX010001236.1:0-1271 GCF_040659615.1 Nonomuraea sp. NPDC049784 | reverse complement strand
CTAAATTTTTGTGAGTGGAGTTCAGTGGTGTGCTCTTCCGCTCGGCGCCGCGGCGGCCGGGCTTCACCGGCCGCCGCAACAGCGCGCTAAGGGATCACCAGTCGTCGCCTTCGTCCTCGTCCCCCTCGAAGATCTCCTCGACGACCTCGCCCGCGACGAGGCCTCCCACGAGGCCCGCGGCGCCGGCGGCGGCCACCGTCCCCCAGCCGGGACCACCGTGGTGCTCCTCGTAGTGCCCGCCGTGGTGGCCCGGGCCGTAGTGACCGTCGTGGTGGACCGGCCCGTGGTGCCCGCCGTGGTGCCCGGGCCCGTACTGGGCCAGGCCGTCCAGCCAGCGGCCCAGCTCCGCCTCCCAGTCCGTGCCGAGCGCGTCCTGGTGGCTGACGTGGAAGCGGCCGATGGCGTCGCCCGACGAGAAGCGCCCCGTACGCTTGTCGGCCTCCAGCACCACCTCCAGCCCGGCGGGATCGGCCACGAAGGTCACCTCGACCTCGCCCACGAGGCCCGCGTACCGGCCGGAGGGGTAGAACTCGATCTCCTGGTAGAACGGCAGCTGCTGGTGCACCCCGTAGAGGTGGCCCGCCTCCAGGTCGGCCGACCGGAAGCCGAACCCGAGTCCCAGGAACGCCTCCAGGATCCGCAGCTGCGACGGCAGCGGCTCGATGGCGACCATGTCGAGGTCGCCCTTGTCGACGGCCTTGGCGATGGCCAGCTCAGTGCGCACGCCCACCGCCATCCCGGTCAGCGGCTGCCCGCCGATCTCGCTGATCGGCGCCTCCCACGGCACCGGCAGCTCGAAGCCGACGATGCGCTCCTCCCTCTGGCGCAGCGTGAACGGCCCGGACACCTGGAGGCGAGCGAACTCGCCGAGCCCGCCGTGCTCGCCGTCGCCGTGCTCGATCTCCACCCGGGCCACCAGGCCGAGGGTGATGTGCTCGATCTCGGCGTCGAAGTCGCCGCCCTCTAGCCGTACCTCCCCTCGCAGTGTCCCGCCCGGCTGGGTCCTCGGGGTGGACAGGACGGTGTCCACCGAGGGCGCGCCTACGCCGAAAGCACCCAGCATCCGTTTGAAGACCACGGCTCTGTACTCCCTGTCGAAGATCGGTTGTGTGCCGCTGGGCTAACGATCCGCGCGGTTACCCGAGTTCCGGGGCGCGGCGCCGTGTGGAACGCGTCGTCCGCCTTTGCACCCGTTCACGGCCTCCTGGCCCTGCGCCTGAGCCCGCTCGACTCCCGGCGCGCATTCCGAGGCGGCGGCCGTAAGCGCGCAG
>NZ_JBFAMX010001235.1:0-1275 GCF_040659615.1 Nonomuraea sp. NPDC049784 | reverse complement strand
CGCCGACGCGGTACGGCTGTGCCGCGGGCTGGGCGGCGTCCTGGCCTACGCCGAGGACCCGTGCGGCGCCGAGGGCCGCTTCTCGAGCCGGGAGACGATGGCCGAGTTCAGGCGGGCCACCGGCCTGCCCACGGCGACGAACATGATCGCCACGGACTGGCGCGAGCTGGCCCACGCCGTACGGGCGAACGCGGTGGACATCCCGCTCGCGGACCCGCACTTCTGGACCATGGCCGGCTCGGTCCGCGTCGCCCAGATCTGCCACGACTTCGGGTTGACATGGGGCTCGCACTCCAACAACCACTTCGACATCTCGCTGGCGATGTTCACGCACGTCGGAGCGGCCGCCCCGGGGGAGATCACGGCACTGGACACGCACTGGATCTGGCAGGACGGGCAGGCGCTCACGACCCGGCCGTTCCAGATCAGGGACGGCGCGATCGACGTGCCGACCGCTCCCGGGCTCGGTGTCGAGCTCGACCGCGCGGCCCTGGCGGAGGCTCACGAGCTCTACCTCCGCCACGGTCTCGGCGCCCGCGACGACGCTGTGGCCATGCAGTTCCTGGTGAAGGGCTGGACGTTCGACCCGAAACGTCCCTGCCTCGTCCGCTGACCTCGGCATCAGCGGGGCGGCACTTCGCCTAGTGTGGGCTCATGGGCATGGTCGGGACGGTCGGGCTGGTGCTGCATCCTCAGCGCGACTCCAAGAAGGCGATAGACACCATCCTCCGCTGGGCCGGTGAGAAGGGGGTCACCGTCCTCGGGCTGCCCGAGGAGGTGGGCCGCATCGACTGCACAGCCGTGCCCGTCGACGCCGACGCCCTCGTCGAGCGGGCCGACCTGCTGGTCGGGCTCGGGGGCGACGGGACGATGCTGCGGACCATGCGGCTGCTGGCCGGGCGGCCCACACCCATCCTGGGCGTGAATCTCGGCAAGCTCGGGTTCCTGGCCGAGATCGACGTGGACGAGCTGGCCGACACGCTGTCGGCCATCGACAACCACCGGTACACGATCGAGCCGCGCATGGCGATCAGGAGCCGGATCAAGGGCACGGACGTGACCGCCTTCAACGACATCGCGCTCGTCCGGATCCCGGGCGAGGGGCTGGCGGCGATCTCCGTCACCCCGGCCGGCAGCGACTTCGTGCGCTACGCCTCCGACGCGGTGATCGTGGCGACGTCCACCGGCTCGACCGCCTACAGCTTCTCCGCCGGCGGCCCCATCGTCTCGCCCCGGGTCGAGGCGGTGCTGGTGGTGCCCGCCGCCGCGCACTCG
>NZ_JBFAMX010001234.1:0-1278 GCF_040659615.1 Nonomuraea sp. NPDC049784 | reverse complement strand
TTGTGACTTCTCTGGCGCGCTTCAGGTGGGCCGGGCTGCGGTGATCTTGGCGGGGTTCATCATCCACAGCACTTGGTCGATGCCCTGGTCGGAGGGCCCCCAGGTTCGTGCCCGCCTCGACCAGGTGGACGTCCGGGAAGTGGCGCCGTACGAACCCGGGGGTCCCGTCGGTCGAGTCGTTGTCGACGAGGATCACCGGGCGCGGGTGCAGGGGGAGCGTACGTGTCAGCGCCCGCAGCCGGTCCTTGCTGGCCACCACCACGGTGACTCTCGCATCGCTCACATGGGCCCACTAACCGTGACGGCCGTTCTTAGTCCTTGACGTGCTTCCCGGGTGAGCGTAGAAAGGTGGGTAACAGTGTTACCGATAAGAAACGGCGTTACCGTGACCACCGCGTACCAGCAGGCCCAGCAGGAGGGGCAGCACGTCGTCAGGGCCGCGATCCTCGACGCCGCCACCCACCTGCTCGTCACCGAGGGGCCGGCGGCGCTGACCGTGCGGCGGATCGCCGGCGAGGTCGGCTGCTCGACCAAGGTGATCTACACGCTCTTCGGCGGCAAGGACGGGCTCAGCGAGGCGCTCTGGCTGGAGGGGTTCGCGAGGTTCGAGCGGCGGCTGCTCGAGGAGCTCGACGACGGCGACGATCCCCTGACCTCGCTGCGCAGGGGCCTGGACGCCTACCGTGCCTACGCGCTGGCCGAGCCCGACTACTACCGGGTCATGTTCCTGGGGGCCATGGCCGGGTTCAAGCCGGGTGACGAGGCTGTGGGGTCCGCCAGGCGCACGTTCGGCCTGCTCGTGCGGGGCGTCGGGGAGTGCCTGGAGGCGGGCGCGCTGCGCGGGGGAGAGGCCGTGGAGATCGCCGACGTGCTCTGGATGGCGGTCCACGGCGCCGTAAGCCTGGAAATCCTCGGCCATTTCGACGAACCCACTGCGGCGCGGCGCTACCGGCTGCTCTACGACTCGGTGCTCACCCCCTTCCTGGCCCACGACGAGAGGAACGCACCATGACCACCCCCTACACCGGCGGATTCGCCCCCGTGAGCGAGGAGATCACCGCCTTCGACCTGGAGGTCACCGGACAGATCCCGGCCGAGCTCAACGGCCGCTACCTGCGTAACGGGCCCAACCCGCTCGGCCTCGACGACCCGAGGGCGAGCCACCTCTTCATCGGCGAGGGCATGGTGCACGGCGTGCGGCTGCGCGACGGCCGCGCCGAGTGGTACCGCAACCGCTGGGTACGCAGTGCCGACGTCGCCGCACGGCTCGGCGAGCCG
>NZ_JBFAMX010001233.1:0-1289 GCF_040659615.1 Nonomuraea sp. NPDC049784 | reverse complement strand
GCCCGCCTGCTCCCCTCCATCGCCCCCGAGCTGGCCGCTCCCCGCTCGCTCCGACCGGGCCTCGGCTCGCTCACGGTACGTCCCGGCGGCTCGGTCGCGGAGGCCGCCGCCGAGGCCCTCGCCAGAGAGGGCTCCATCGGCGTCATCGTCCCGGACGCCCTGATCAGCGAGGTCTCCCGCGTGCTGGCCGGCCTTCCCCACGCCGTACTGGACCCGGACTCCGCCGAGGAGCACCGCCTCCTGATCGTCCCCGCGACCCTGGCCAAGGGCTTGGAGTACGACCACGTCATCGTCGTGGAGCCCGCGGACATCGTCGCGGCCGAGCCCCGGGGCCTGGCCAGGCTGTACGTGGTGCTGACCCGAGCTGTCACGTCGCTGACGGTCCTGCACGACAAGCCCTTGCCCGCCGAGCTGACGGCCTAGGCGCGAAACGGACTGATCACCTCACTGGCGGCGGGCACGGCCACTTCTAGGATGGCTGGGCAAGCAGCTCTCAACCTAGGAGGATGCCGTGCCCGCACCGCTTCCACACGAATACCTGCCGTCGGTTCCCGCGCTCGTGGTCGAGAGCGACGACATCCAGGACGGCGAGAGGCTGAGCGACCTCCACGTCTTCAACGACTGGGGCATGACGGGCCAGAACCAGTCGCCCCACCTGCGCTGGTCGGGCGCGCCTGCCGAGACCCGCGGCTATGCCGTCACCTGCCATGACCCCGACGCCCCCACGGGCAGCGGCTTCTGGCACTGGGTGCTGTTCGACCTCCCGGCCTCCGTGACCGAGCTGCCCGGGGGCGCGGGCACCGGCCCTGAGTTCAAGGGCCTGCCAGCCGGGGCGATCCACGCCCGCAACGACTACGGCAAGAAGGAGTACGGCGGGGCGGCCCCGCCTCCTGGCGCCCCGCACCGCTACGTCTTCACGGTCCACGCCCTGGGGGTCGACAAGCTGGGCGTGGACAGCGACACGAGCCCGGCGGTGGTGGGCTTCAACATCACCGCCAACACCGTGGCCCGCGGCCACATCATCCCCGTCTACGGCGTATGACCAGCGGATCCATCCTGAAACGCACAAGGGCGGCCCGGGAGAACCCGGGCCGCCCTTCGTTCGAACAGCGAGGTAAGACCTAGAAGTCCATGTCGCCGCCGCCCGGCATGGCCGGAGCGGCAGGGGTCTTCTCGGGCTTCTCCGCGATGACAGCCTCGGTGGTGAGGAAGAGCGCCGCGATGGAGGCGGCGTTCTGCAGCGCGGAGCGCGTCACCTTGGCCGGGTCGAGGATGCCCGCCTCGAACAT
>NZ_JBFAMX010001232.1:0-1300 GCF_040659615.1 Nonomuraea sp. NPDC049784 | reverse complement strand
GGCCAGACCGTCACCGCGCGGCCCGCGACCTCCAGCACCTCGGGCTCCAGCGGGGCGAGCATCACCCCGCTCACCGCGGCCGACGCGGCGGCACGCAACTGGACGCGCAACGACTCCACGTCGTCATGCAGTGAGTGGGCCTTGACCACGACCTCGCCCCTGCGTAACACCACGACATCCGCGCGTATCAGATGCCACGCGGGCTCGCCCGCGCCGCCGTATGCCGCGGCGACACCCGCCAGCTCATCTTCTAGACCCACTCGTACAGACTATTCGGCGGTATCGGCGGTGCATGCCGCCGGACGCGATCGCCGGATCGGGCCAAACCCCCGACCAGACCTGCGGTAACGCCAGCCGCTGTCGTGTGCTGGTGAGCAGCTCGGCGCCGCAAGGCGGATGGACTCAATTCCCCGCCGGGCATTGACGATTCGTTGAGCTTGCCATTCCGTCGCACGCGGAAGATAACCGGCGTCCGTTCGCGACAACGATACGGGGATCCATGAAACCTCTTTCAATGACCATGAAGGCCGCGCTGGTCGGTCCGGCCATCGCCATCGGGACGCTGGCGGGGCTCGCGCCGGTCGCCTCGGCCGCCACCACGCCGGTCCACCATGCGGTGAAGGCCGACGTCAGGCCGGTCTGGCAACACGGGCACCACGCCCTCGACCCGCGCTGGGGCACCGACGACCCCCGCTGGGACGCGCACCAGGGCAACCGGTACGACCCGCAGTGGGGCTACTGGCGGTACGACCCCCGGTTGGGCTACCGGCACTTCGACCCGAGCATCGGCCGCTACCGCTGGGACCGGCGCTGGGACCGGCGCTGGGACCACCGCTGGGACCGGCGCTGGGAGCCGCGCTGGGACCACCAGGGGGACCACCAGTGGGACCACGACTGGGATCACCGCTGAGCTTCGGCACGCGTCGCCCACGGTCGTGACGCGGCCGCAATGAGGCTCTGACCTACGTGCCGTGGACTCCGCCACGGCACGTAGGTCTCCCGTCCGCCGCCGACCCGCACCACGCCCTCTCGGGGCCCGGAGCGGGCCGGCGGCGGCTTTTTTAACTAAATTGCCCAGAGTTCAGGCGACCCGAAGGTCTTTCAGGATGAACGCATGGGTTCTCAGCTCTCCTGGGACGTATGGACCCTTAGGTTCGTGACAACTTGCGGGTCTTGACCGTCGGTCCGGGTGAGGAGAGCGCGGGCGTCCTCGGCGTAGCGGGTGGCCGTCTTGCCTTAGAGCCTGACCTGGCCGGCGCGATCACGGCGTCGCGGAGTGACTCGCCTGCGCGGCGACGTC
>NZ_JBFAMX010001231.1:0-1307 GCF_040659615.1 Nonomuraea sp. NPDC049784 | reverse complement strand
GGCTGCGGCCGCTGCGGGCTTGCCTGCTCGGCTGGGGCGGCCAGGGGCAGCCGCATGATGAAGCTGGCGCCGCCGATCGCAGCCTGCTGGACGTGCAGGGTGCCGTGGTGGGCGGTGGCGATGTCGCGGGCGATGGCCAGGCCCAGGCCGGTGCCGCCGCGGTCGCGGCTGCGGGCCTCATCGAGGCGGACGAACCGCTGGAAGATCCGTTCCTGGTCGGCCGGTGGCACTCCGCCACCGTCGTCGCTCACCGTCAGTTCGGCGTGCGATCCTGAGCGGCGCAGCCCTACCCGTACCTGACTGGTGGCGTGCCGTTGTGCGTTGTCCAGCAGGTTCGTCAGCACCCGGGCGATCTGCCCCGGCACGGCGTCGACGACGACCCGCTCTGGCAGGTCCAAGACCGCCGGGTGGCGATCGTCACGCCGGCCTGTCTCGGTGCGGACCAGGCTGGTCAGATCGACCTTCTGGATGGCCTGGGGCGCGGTGGCACCCAGCCGGGCGAGCAGGAGCAGGTCGGTCATGATGCCCTGGACCCGATCCAGATCGTCCAGCGCGTGCCGGACCAGGTCGGGCAGGTCGGTGTCGCGGGGATGCATCTGGGCGTCCTCCAGGCGCACGCGCAGGCCGGCCAGCGGGGTGCGCAGCTCGTGCGAGGCGTCGGAGGCGAACTGGCGTTGCCGCTGCAGCGCTTGTTCGGTGGAGGCTTTGGCCTCCTCGAGCCGTCCGAGTGTGTGGTTGATCGTGCGCACCAGTTGTGCGACCTCACCGCAGTTGTGCGACCTCACCGCGGCAGGAGGGGTACGGGATGCGGGTGCTCAGGTCGCTGACGTTGATCGTGGCCAGCTGTGCGCGCAGGAGTTGGATGGGGCCCAGCGTGCGCCCGGTCATCCTCCACGTCGCCGCGGTGGCCAGGAGGATCAGCAGCCCGATCTGGGCGGTCCAGAGCAGACGGAAGACCCGGGACGACGCCATGGGCGAGACCATCTGGCCGGCGTAGACCACCGGGGAAGCAGGGGACGGTGAAACCCGGACGGCGGCCAGGCGCAGACACCCTCGGCCGGTGTCCGTGGCACACACCTCGACGTCGGCCTGGGGCTGGGTGGGCGAGGGCCACACCTGGCTCAGGGGTCCTCGCCCGCGTGCCGCGGGCGAGGCGGCGATGACACGCTGATCGGCGCCCACCACCTGGATCAGGTCGATGCCGGGTATGTGCGGCTCGATGGTGCCGGGCAGATTCCGGATCCGGGCCGCGGTGGCGGTGAGCCCGGCCTGGTCGCGGGCTCCTGACCAGCCAGGGGCGGCCGAGG
>NZ_JBFAMX010001230.1:0-1308 GCF_040659615.1 Nonomuraea sp. NPDC049784 | reverse complement strand
CGCGGATCCCTTGGCGAGCCGATTGTCGCCAGGGATGAAACGTTCGCATGAGGACCCCGCACGGCCGTGGACGACCGCGATCGCCGGGCCGGTAGCCGACCCTGGACAGGCAGGCTCGTTCTACCGGGGACTGCGCACGGTGGCGCTGGACGGCACCCACCTGCACGCCCCCGACGACGAACAGGTCACCTGGCGCTACCCGAAGCGATCCGGGGACGTGCTGGAGTTCGGCTACCCGCTGGAGCGCCTGCTGGTTGTGGTCGAGTGCGGGACCGGGCCGTGCTCGCGGCCTGCTTCGGCCCCGAGAACCAAGGCGAAGTACCGTACGCACAGCGCTTGCTGGGCTGCTTGGACCGCTCGATGCTGCTGTTGGCGGACGCCGGTTTCGACGCGGTGGAGTTTCTGCGCCAGGTGGGCGCGACAGGCGCGCAGTTCCTGGTGCGCTCCTCCGGCCCGGCGCCGCCCGGCCGTCCAGCGCCGCCTGCCCAACGGCTCCTACCTGGCCCGCCTGTGCGGCGTCCACCGGGCCAGCGAGGGCTACCGGGCGCTGCCGGTCCGCGTTATCGAGGCGTGGATCACCGTCACCCTCGCTGACGGCACCACGCGGCGTGAGCCGTGGCGCCTGGTCACCAGCCTGGTCGATCACGAGCGCTACCCCGCCGGTGAACTGGTCGCCCTCTATCACCGCAGGTGGCAAGCGGAGACCGCCTACTTCTCGATCAAGGTGACCATGCTCGACGGCCGCGTCCTGCGCTCGCGCAGCGTTGCGGGCCTGGACCAGGAGGTTTACGCGCTACTGACGGTTTACCAGGCCCTCATTCGCACCGCCGCCGACGCGGCGACCTCCCGGCCGGGGCTGGTCATGGAGCGGATCAGCTTCACCATTCTCCTCCAGACGGCCCGAGACCAGGTCACCACCGCCACCGGCATCCTCCCGCCGGAGCCGGTGGCTCTTGTAGGCGCGATCGGCCGGGCCGTCCTGAACGACCTGTTGCCCGCCGAACGCCGCCAGCGCGTCAAGGCCCGCAGCCGCAAGAACCCGACCAGCAAGTACGGACCGAACGCGGGAAAGCACCCCCAGCAAGCACAGACCTACACCCTCGAAGTCCAGATCCAGATCATGGACCATGGACTTGCATCCCGTCGACGCCGGTAAACGCAACGGTGTTGAACAGCACACGAAGGATTGATCACTATGACGGATACCACTATCACCCACGCTGCCCTGGTCACCGGCGGCTCCGGCGGCATCGGCGGTGCGGTCGTCGAGCGGCTGGCCAGGGACGGCATCGCGGTCGGCGTGCACTA
>NZ_JBFAMX010001229.1:0-1310 GCF_040659615.1 Nonomuraea sp. NPDC049784 | reverse complement strand
TGGGCGGCCGGGCGGTGTTCCACGCCTGGGTGGAATCCGGCACCTGGGCGATCATGCGGTCCCTGATCCGCCTGGCCCCGTCCCTGGGGCTGGGCCTGCTGCTGCGTGAGCTGTCAGCGCTACCCGCGCGCCAGGTCCTGGCGGGCCTGTCCACCGCCGTACGAGCCACGCTGGCCGGCCTGTTCACCCTGATGCGCTCGGGCCGCGGCTTCGTCGCCGACATGCTTCCCGTGCCCGACTGCGCCGCACAGGTCGACCAGCCCGCGCTGGTCATCGCTACCCGCCACGACCGATCGGTGCCCTTCGCCCACGCCGAGTCCCTGGCCTCGACCATGCCGAACGCCGAACTGGTGGACACCCAGGCCGACAGCCACATGATCTGGTTCGGTCCTGGCTACCCCCGCATCGCCGCGAAGATCCTCCAATTCCTCGCCACCGGCTGAAAGCAGCCCTCGCTTCAGCGAGTCTCGGGCTATCCGCTCACACGACAAATGCGCACCGGTCGAGGGCTGAGCGCATCGCCCCCGGCCAGACGGATCGGCGGGTTGGGTCAGCCACTCTGCTGGTGCCAGCGCTCCAGCAGGGCGGGCAGCTCACCGAGCAGGAAGTCGTAGAAGGCGTGCATCTGCGCCAGTCGCTGATGGGCGGGATCGCCCTCCTCGGTGGCGGCGATTGCGGCGGCTGCGGCCTGGAGCATGGCCTGGATGACGGTGTTCTGGCTGGTGAACAGGGTGGCCCAGGCATCCTCGCGGAGCCGGAAGTGCTCACGCCGGCTTCCGGGCGAGGGCAGGCGTTCGATCAGCCCGACCGTCAGCAGGGATTTGATCGCGCCCGAGACCGAGCCCGCGCTGGCCTCCAACCGCTCGGCGATCTCGCCGGCGGTGACGCTGTCCTGGTCGGTGAACAGGAAGATCGCCAGGGTGCGCGCGGACATGCGTTGCAGCCCGCCTTCGATCAGGGTCAGGGCCAGCCGTTCGGCCGCCTGCCACTGCTCATGCCTGTCGTTCACATGGCCTCCTCGCGGAAGCAGGATATCGAACACCCCGAGTGTTCAGAAATTTCTGAAAATTCGGTATAGTCCTCGTATCGGCCTCTCGCGGGAGGTTCGATGGTGTGCCGGGAAGCCTGGTCGGCGATGTGACAACTCATCTACCTCGCCCGAAAGGTGACCGGCCATGACCCTGCTCAGCCGCTTGTACGGCGTGCGCCCCGCCCTGCGTCACCGGGTGCGTGTGCGGCGCAATGTGGAGATCCCGGCCGCCGATGGCGTGCGGCTGCTGGCCACGCACTACTACCCGGCCGGTCAGCGC
>NZ_JBFAMX010001228.1:0-1311 GCF_040659615.1 Nonomuraea sp. NPDC049784 | reverse complement strand
CCACGATCAGCGCTTGGTGACCGCCGCACTGACGGCGTTCGGGCCGTCGTACTCACGGTCGGGAATGGTCTCCAGGGCCTTGATGATCTCCTGGCCCGCGGCGCCGCCTCCGCGTCCACCTCCATGTCGAGGGCCGTCGGATAGCTCGTCAGCAGCATCGCCTCCCGGTCGCCCGAGGCTCCCACGCTCCGCAGCGGCGTGCCGTTGCACCAGGCGCCCTCGGTGGAGGCACTGAACTCGTCCTCCCGCACGGGGTCGTACACCACGCCCGCCATCAACTCCCCGCGCACGGCGGCCGCGATGGACACGCAGAAGAACGGCAGCCCGGTGGCGAAGTTCGCGGTGCCGTCGATGGGGTCGACGTACCAGACGAGATCGCCGGAGCCGGTGGAGCCGCCCTCCTCGCCCACGATCGCGCTCTCGGGCAGCCGGGAGGTGATGACCGCGCGGATGGTCTCCTCGGCGGCATGGTCGTGCTCGGTGACGGGGTCGTGGAAGTCCAGCTTGGTCGCCACGTCGGGCCGCGATCTGAAGGCCTTGCGCAACCGCGGCCCGACGGCCCTGGCCGCCTCGGTGGCGATGTCCAGCAAGTGTGTCGCGTCCATGTCTTCTCCAGCACAAGGTCCAGCAGGGTCATGACGTCATCAGGAGCCCTATGCCCACTCCGCGCGCCCCCTCGCGTCCCGGACCTGGACCGCCACCTGCCCGCCCACCGGGCGATCGGACATTTGTCAGGACATTCTGACCTGAGTTAAGCTGATCACATGACCCGCAATCTGGCCATCGACCTGGACCGATCCAGCCCGGTGCCGCTCTACTTCCAGGTGGCCGAGCAGATCGCCGAGGCGATCCGGCGAGGGGATCTGGCGCCCGGCTCCCGGCTGGACAACGAGATCCTGCTGGCCGACAAGCTGGGCTTGTCGCGGCCGACGATTCGCCAGGCCATCCAGTATCTCGTGGACAAGGGCCTGCTGGTGCGCAAGCGCGGCGTGGGCACCCAGGTCGTGCACGGGCAGGTCAAGCGCTCGGTCGAGCTGACGAGCCTCTACGACGACCTGCGCAGGGCGGGCCAGGAGCCGGCCACGCAGGTGCTGGCTCTGGAGCCGCGCCAGGTCGAGGAGGAGGTCGCCCCCATCCTGGGCGTGGAGCCGGGCAGCGAGGTCCTCTACCTCGAGCGCCTGCGGTTCGCGGCCGGGGAGCCACTGGCGCTGCTGCACAACTGGCTGCCGCTCGGCCTGGCCCAGCTCACCGCCGCCGACCTGGAGAGCCGCGGCCTGTACGAGCTGCTGCGCGCGGCGGGCGTGCGGATGC
>NZ_JBFAMX010001227.1:0-1314 GCF_040659615.1 Nonomuraea sp. NPDC049784 | reverse complement strand
CGCCGAGGTTTCCGCGTCGAGGGTCACACCCCATCCATAGCGGCAGGACAACCTGCCGTTACGGAGGACGACGACATCTACCGAAAGGAGTCGTTTGTCATGGTCGGAGGACGCGGGCGTTCCCGCTCTCCCCGGGAGTTGGCCGACGACCCGGAGAACTGGCCCCACGCGAATCTGTCCGGCCATCCGGCCGCCGCCGTCGTCCAGGCCATCGCCGCAGCTCTGCAAGCAGTGATGGCCGAGCGGGGGCTGAGTTTCCGCCGGCTGGCCGAGGTCAGTGGGGTGAACCGGCAGACCGTCAACGACGTGGTCGTCGGGCGTTGCTGGCCGGATGTGGCCACCATCGCCCAACTGGAGGCCGGCCTGGCCGTCCGACTGTGGCCTGCTTCGCCCGCCGGGGCGGGCGGAAGCTGACCCTCGCCGGACCCCTTCTCGCCCTGGTGAGGGCATCGTCGATCCTTCCCTCGCCTGCCCTGCTGATCGCAGGGCAGGCGAAATCCAGGCTCGACGCCTCCCCAAAGGCCCCCATTCGAGTTACTCTCGGGAGTGCGCGAGACACTGTCAGTTAGAACCTGGAGGGTGCTCACGCAACCTCGGGTGCCGCCGAGGGCCTAATCTCGGCGGCACCCTGCTCGTCCGGCCCGGCGTCCCACGACCGTCGTTGAACGCCTGGCCTGCAATGTGTCCGTCGCTCTATGCCTCGTCGTTGGCGACTCCCCCCAGCGCGTGGCCATTGATGCCCGCGGCGATGGAGAACAGGCCCGGCTCGTGCTGAGTCAGCCATCCGAGCGCCGTCAGCCGCTTGAGCCGTGCCCGGGTGGTCTCCACCCGGCCTCGCACGTCAGGCTCGCCCAGCGCTTGAGCCACTTCTTTGGCACGCATCGTCCGTCCGGAACTCGCCATGATCACGACGACCCGCTGGTCGAGCCCGGTGACCTGTTTCGGCGCCGGCGCGACTTTCTCCGGCAAGGTGTGCGTCGGGGTGGCAGGCGTGCCGCCAGAAGGCGCTTGCGCGGGCTGGGAATGCCTGGCCAGCATCGGCGCGACTATCCTTCGAGCGGTGGCCAGGTCGCTCAGCTGCTCTTCTAGGGCCGCCACCTGCTCACGCAACGACTCAATTTGCCTGCGGACGGACTCCTCGTCCGCAGCCAGTTGCTCCAGCAGCGATGCTTCGCCCAACGTCATGCCGACCTCCACGTACTGGCGCCGCGCGCAATCGGCAGAGAATGTGCGACTGCAAAGAGTCACACAGCGCCTGCAAACCGTAACTGTAGATGGCAGCTCACGTGAAGAGACACCTCTGCACTCGCTCCT
>NZ_JBFAMX010001226.1:0-1322 GCF_040659615.1 Nonomuraea sp. NPDC049784 | reverse complement strand
CGGGGCGCGGCTGCGCATCGACGGGGTTCGCGCCCACCACGAGCAGGCAGTCGGCCCGCTCCACGTCCTCGAAGGCGTCGGTGCCTCCCGACAGGCCGAATGCGGCGGTCAGTCCGGCGGCCGACGGGGAATGGCACAGCCGCGAGCAGTTGTCGACGTTGTTGGTGCCGATGACGACCCGCATGAACTTCTGGATCAGGTAGTTCTCCTCATTGGTGGCTCGGGCCGAGGAGATCGCCGCCACCGCGTCGGGGCCCGCCTCGGTCACGGCGGCTCGTAGCCCGCGGGCGATGTGGTCGAGCGCCTCGTTCCAGCTCACCGGCTCCAGTCCGGAACGGCGGCGCAGCAAAGGCTGCGTGAGCCGCTCCGGAGAGCGCAGGTATCCGTGGGCGAACCGACCCTTGACGCAGGCGTGTCCCCGGTTGACCGGGCCGTCCTTGGCCGGCCGTACCCCGGCGACCTCGCCGTCACGGGTCAGCACGTCCAGGGCGCAGCCCACGCCGCAGTATCCACAGGTGGTACGCGTGCGGGTGAGCGCGGCCAGATGAGTCCCGATCGGCAACCCCGGCTCGGTGAGAGCGCCGGTGGGGCAGCTGTCCACGCACCCTCCGCACGCGACGCAATCCGAGTCCACCCACGCGCCACCGGTGCCCGGCGCGACCACGGTTTCCGAGCCACGTCCCACCAGCGTGAGCGCGAACGTACCCTGCACCTCGGCGCACATGCGCACGCAGCGACCACAGGCGATGCACAGATCCCGGTCGAGATGGACGAACGGATGCGTGTGGTCCCGGCCCCTTCCCGCACCGCCCTGAGCGGCTTCCGGCCCGAGGCCCAGGGATCGGCACACCCGTGCCAGCTCGCCATCGCCTTCCAGCGCATAAGGCGGAAGCGCCGAGACGATCAGCTCCACGGCGTCATGACGCAACCGGCTCAGGTCCTCTTCCTCGACGCGCACCTGGGCACCGTCCACCGCGGGGGTCACGCAGGCCGCCACCACGCGCCCGTCGAGGCGTACCAGGCAGGCCCGGCAGGAACCCACGGGCGTCAGCCGGTCGTCATGGCAGAGCGTGGGCAGATCGACGCCCGCGACCCGCACCGCGGACAGCACCGTCGCCTCCCCCGCGAGATCGACGACGACGCCGTCCACCGTGAGCCTCATCCGCCCCACCCCCGCAGGCGATCCCCATAGGCACGCGCCAGGCTCCGCACCGCATGCGGCAGCCGGCGGCCGAACGCACACAGGCTGGCCTCGCCCATCACGTTCAGCATGCGCACGTACGCGTCACCAGGCGGGGCGCCGGCCCTGGCCTGCTCCAGCC
>NZ_JBFAMX010001225.1:0-1322 GCF_040659615.1 Nonomuraea sp. NPDC049784 | reverse complement strand
GCGGCCGGCACGTCGCTGGCCTCGAACCGCTGCACCGGCGTGGCGCCCGCCATGTGCAGCGCGGGCCTGGCCGTGCCGGGGAGGCCGGTGATCCAGTTGGAGAGGGTCTCGAGATAGCCCTTGGTGAACTCGCCGCCGTTCACCCGCATGGCGTGGTCACCCTTGGCCATGAAGCGGATCGTGTAATCGTTGTTGCCCGCTGTGTTCAACCCCTTGAGGAGGGCCTGGGTGGACTCGACGAAGGGGATCGAGGGGTCCATCGTGCCGTAGAACGCCAGGACGGGCTGCTTGATCCCGCTTAATGCGGGCAGCGCGTCGTACCTCAGGAAGTTGAAGCCGACCCCGCCCATCGCCCTGGTCAGCAGGTCGCGGGCGCCGATCGGGGCGCGCAGTCTGAGCAGCTGCTCGTTGAGGGCCCAGGCGACCTGGCGGAGCGGGGAGACGTTCGGGGACGACACCAGGATCACGAACCCCACCGCCGTGCTCTTGGCCGCCGCGATCGGCACCACCCAGCCGCCTTCGCTGACTCCCCACAGGCCGACCCGCGCCGGATCCACCTCGGGACGTGTGCGCAGGAACTGCACCATGCGCAGCGCGTCGTCGGCGAGCAGCGAGAAGTCCCTGTCGCGGAAGTTGTAGCCGATGGTGCGCTTGTCGAACGCGATCGTCACGACGCCCGCCTTGGCCAGGAACTCGGCCTGCGGCGTGAACTCCGTCCGCGACCCGTTGCCCGACCCCGACACGAACACCATCGCCGGATGGCGCCCGGGCGTCAGGGGCACCCGGAGCGTGCCGTCCAGGCGCTGGCCCTCTCCGGCGACGGAGATCTCTTCTCTGCGGACGGGATCGGCTGCCACCACCGGCCGCAGTTCGTTCGGCGGCTGTGCCGGAACCGACTGGAAGACTGGATCCGCCTTGAGCGGCGGCGGGTCGAACGCGGGTGGCAAGACGTATCCGACTGCCGCAAGAGCCACCAGCACCACGCTGGCAGCGACGCTCAAGGTGCCACGGCCAGTGCGCATCGGCCTCCCCATGTGCGTTGGTTTGCCCGCCGATCTTCTAGCGTACTCCCGGCCTCTGAGACAGGTGAGGCCTCATTTGTCGGTGAGAGCTGTTAGCTTCCTGCGACATGCGGATCCTGCACACCTCGGACTGGCACCTGGGGCGCTCGTTCCACCGCGAGAGCCTGCTCGCGGGGCAGGCGGCGTTCGTCGACCACCTGGTAGAGACGGTGCGTTCCGAGCGGGTCGATGTCGTGGCGGTCGCCGGCGACGTCTACGACCGTGCGCTGCCGCCGGTCGACGCGGTGGCGCTGCTCGACG
>NZ_JBFAMX010001224.1:0-1325 GCF_040659615.1 Nonomuraea sp. NPDC049784 | reverse complement strand
ACTTCGCGGGGGAGCGGACGCCGCTCTTCGACCCGGACGCGCGCGGCACCCTGATCGGGCTGACGCTGCGGCACGGACGCGGGCACCTGTACCGGGCCGCGCTGGAGGCGACGGCCTTCGGGGTGCGGCACAACCTGGAGGCCATGCGGTCGGCGGGCGGGTCGGCCAAGCGGCTGGTGGCGGTGGGAGGTGGTACGAAGGGCGGCCTGTGGACGCGGATCGTGTCGGACGTGCTGCAGCAGGCGCAGGTGCTGCCCGCCCACACGGTCGGGGCCGCTTTCGGCGACGCCATGCTGGCCGCGGGCGCGGTGGGGGTGTCGAGCGACGGCTGGAACCCGCCCGCCTCCGTGGTGGAGCCCGATCCGGGGGCGGCCGAGGACTACGGACGGCTGTACGAGCTCTACCGAGACCTGTACGGCTCGACGTCCCACATCGCCCACGAGCTCGCGGCGCGTTAGCGGGAGCTGCTCTGGCGCGGGTGGAGCTCGGCGGGCAGGACGATCGTGGCGGGTTTGGCGGCAGGGGCCGCGATGCGGTCGACCAGGAGGCGGGCGGCCATCCGGCCCAGCTCGTACGTCGGCTGCGTCACCGTCGTGGGCGAGGGATGCACCAGGTCAGCCCACGGGATCTCGTCGAAGCCGACCAGCCCCATCTCCCCGGGCACGTCCACCCCGCGCTCCGTCAGGCAGCGCAGCGCGCCCACCGTCATCAGGTTGTTGGCCACGAACACCGCGTCGGGAGGCTCGGGAGAGGACAGCAGTGAGGCCATGGCGTCGTAACCCCCCTGCTCGCGGAAGTCCGTACGGACGATCACGGGAGGCGTGGACAGGGCGGCGGTGTAGCCGCGCAGGCGCAGGTCGGCGGTGCTCACGCCCTCGGGCCCCGTGATGCACGCGATCCGCCGGTATCCGGCCGCGAGCAGGTGCTCCGTGGCCGTGCGCGCGCCCGCCTCGTTGTCGACCACGACCGTGTCCACGACACCCCGGGGCAGCTCCCGGTCGACGGCGACGACCGGGATGGGCGATTCGATCAGGGTCTTGGCCGCCTTGACGCTCCCGGACGAGGAGATGATCACGCCTGCCATCTGCTCGCTCAGCGCCGCCGCGACGTACGTCTCCTCCTTGGCAGGGTTCTCGTCGCTGTTGCACAGCACGACCGAGTAGCCCTCCTGCTGGGCCACGTCCTCGATGCCGCGGACCATGGCGGTGAAGAACGGGTTGCCGATGTCGGAGATGATCACTGCCCAGAGTGTCGTACGGCTGCGCCGCAGGTTGCGCGCCACGGCGTTGGGACGGTAGCCGAGCTCGCGGACCGCGGTGAGCACC
>NZ_JBFAMX010001223.1:0-1326 GCF_040659615.1 Nonomuraea sp. NPDC049784 | reverse complement strand
GCGCCGTGCCGGTGATCGCGGCGGTGCACGGCCACTGCCTGGGCGGCGGCGTGGGCCTGGCCGGGAACGCCGACGTCGTGGTGGCGAGCGACGACGCGTACTTCGGTCTGCCCGAGGTGGACAGAGGCGCGCTGGGCGCGGCCACGCACCTGGCCAGGCTGGTTCCGCAGCACCTGATGCGGGCCATGGTCTACACGTGCAGGAACGTGACGGCCGCCGAGCTGCACGCGTTCGGGTCGGTGCTGGAGGTGGTGCCGCGCGACAAGCTGCGCGACGCGGCGCTGGAGGTGGCGGGGCAGATCGCCGCGAAGGACCCGTACGTGATCCGCCGCGCCAAGGAGTCCCTCAACGGCATCGACCCGGTGGACGTCAAGCGCAGTTACCGCTTCGAGCAGGGCTTCACCTTCGAGCTGAACCTGATGGGCGCAGGAGACCGGCACAGGGAGCGGTTCACGTGACCAAGCTGATGTCCGCCGAGCAGGTCGCGGGCGAGATCGAGAGCGGGATGACGGTCGGGATCGGCGGCTGGGGCTCACGCCGCAAGCCGATGGCCCTCGTACGCGCCCTCCTCCGCTCCCCCGCCGACGACCTCACGATCATCTCGTACGGCGGCCCGGACGTGGGCATGCTGTGCGCGGCGAAGAAGGTTCGCAAGGTCGTGGCGCCGTTCGTCACGCTCGATTCCATCCCTCTGGAGCCCCATTTCCGGCGGGCCAGGCAGGCCGGCGAGATCGAGTTCGTGGAGTACGACGAGGGGATGTTCATGTTCGGGCTGCTGGCGGGGGCGCACCGGCTGCCGTTCCTGCCGACGCGGGCCGGACTGGGGTCGGACGTGCTGCGGGTCAACCCCGGGCTGCGGACGGTCCGGTCGCCGTACGCGGACGGCGAGGAACTGGTCGCGGTGCCCGCGCTGAGCATGGACGTGGCCCTCGTCCACATGAACCGCGCCGACTCCCGGGGGAACGCCCAGTACCTGGGCCCCGACCCGTACTTCGACGACCTCTACGCCAAAGCCGCGCGGCGCTGTTACGTGTCGTGCGAGCGGGTGGTGGAGGACCTCCTGAAGGAGGGGCCCGTGCAGTCGCTGCTGATCAGCCGGTCGATGGTGGCGGGAGTGGTGGAGGCGCCCGGCGGAGCGGGGTTCACCTCGTGCGAGCCCGACTACGGACGGGACGAGGCGCTCCAGCGGCGTTACGTGGAGACGCCTTGGGAGGAGTTCGATGAGCAGCAGGGCTGACGTGTGCGTGGTGGCGTGCGCGGAGGCGTTCAGGGGCGACGGGGAGATCCTCGCGGCGGGGATCGGCGGGGCGGTGACGGTGCTGGCCG
>NZ_JBFAMX010001222.1:0-1337 GCF_040659615.1 Nonomuraea sp. NPDC049784 | reverse complement strand
GGTGGATGGCAAGCCCGCAGGCCAGACCCACCACCGCCGACACGGCGGCCGCGGCCACCGCCACCCCGGCGCTGACCGCGAACGACGACAGGAACTCCGGCTTCTGGAACACCTCGGCGTACCACCGCAGCGTGATGCCCTGCGGCGGGAACGTCACGTACGAGGTGGTCGTGAGCGAGGACGCCACCGTGACCGCGACCGGCGCGATGAGGAACAGCCCGACGAGGAACGCGAAGACGGTCCCGAGCACCCGGGTCATCCGAACACCACCTCCCCCTGGCCACGGCGCAGCAGGCGCGAGTAGCCGAGCAGCAACCCCGTCGTCACCACCACCAGCACGAACCCGATCGCGGCCGCGTACGGCCAGTCGAGCGTGGTGGTGGCCTGCGTGTAGACGAAGTACGGCATGAGCTTCACCTTCGGGCCGCCGAGTATCGCCGGGGTGACGAAGCTGGAGGCGGTCAGGCTGAACACGATCATCGCTCCGGCCAGCATGCCGGGCGCCGACAGCGGCAGCGTGATCCGCCAGAAGCAGGTCCAGCCGGGCGCGCCGAGCCCCTTGGCGGCGGGCACGAGCGTCGGGTCGATCCGGTCCAGGCTGCCCATCAGCGGCAGCACCATGTACGCCAGCATCACGTGGACCATGCCGATGAGCACGGCCGTGTCGTTGTAGAGCAGCTGGGGCGGGGTCAGGCCGAGCCACTTGATGACGGCCGCGACCGGGCCGTTCGGCCCGAGCACCACCAGCCAGCCGTACGCGCGGATGACCATGCTGATGAGCAGCGGCGACAGCAGCAGCAACGCCAGCCAGTTCCGCACGCGGGGCGAGCGGCCGCGCATGTAGAGGGCGAACGGGTAGCCCACGACCAGGCAGCTGATCGTGGTCAGGGCGGCGACCTTCAGCGTGTTCCACAGCACGTCCCGGTAGAACGGGTCGCCGAGGAAGCGCTCGTAGTTGCTCAGCGTGAACGCGCCCGTCTGCGTCCTGAAGCTGTTGGCCACCAGCGTGAACAGCGGCGCCACGAACAGCAGCACGAAGATCGCGATGGCGGGCAGGGCCAGCAGCAGGCCCGTACGCCAGCGAGGACGGGTCAGCGAGCTGCGAGCGACGCGTCCGACGGCCGCCATGCGCAGGTCACCTCCTCGCCGACCGCGGGGACCTGGGCGTCGAAGGGCAGCGCCGCCGTCACGTTCCCCGCCTTCGTGGCGACCACGCAGCGGATGCGCGCCCCCAGGAACCGGGTCTCCTGCACGGTGCCCCTGAGCCCCTCGCCCTCCGCGCGTATCCGCACGACCTCGGGCCGCACGTACACGCGCACGGCCGCGCCCTCGGCCGG
>NZ_JBFAMX010001221.1:0-1337 GCF_040659615.1 Nonomuraea sp. NPDC049784 | reverse complement strand
GCCGCGTCGCCGACGGGTGCTTCGGCAGCTCCTAAGACGGGTGCGGCGACGACGGGTGCTTCGGCCGTATCCAAGACCGGCGCCTCGGCAACTCCTAAGACGGCTGCTACGCCTGCGCCCAAGACCGGCGCCTCCAAACCTGAGGCCGCCGGAGCCGGCAAGGGCGGCGACGAGTCCACCGGCCCCGCGGGCGCCGGCCAGGGAGGCAAGGGCGAACGCCCCAGGATGGTGAAGGTCATCGTCGGCACCCGCCGCTACCACAGCACCGCCTGCCCGTTGATCAGGGGCGCGGGGGAGACGGGCGTGGAGACGATGACGCTCGCCGCAGCGGAGGCCGCCGGGCTGACGAGCTGCTCGGTCTGCCAGCACGACCGCGAGACCGTGAGCTGAGAGCTGCCGCGAGCCGGTGAGCTGAGCGTCGGGCGCCTCGGGCCTGCCGAGTATCCGCGGTCGTGTGGCCGGGGCCTCGTGACGTGAGCCCGAGACAGCGGGTATGCGGCGCCCTGACCGATGCGGCCGGGTAGGTCGGCCGGCGGGCGACGTAGGTCCGTGGTTCGAAGGCCGGGACAACCACATATGAGCAGGATCAGCCCGGCTCCCGTCGTGCCGATGAGCCGGCGGCCTACCAGGCGATCCCGGTCGATTCGCTCAGGTGAGGAGGCGCCGGTAGCGGAGCTCGGTGAGGACGAAGCCCCGGGTGGTGTCCCGTTTCGTGGCTCCGTCGCCGTGCCATCCGGCGGCTTCGTAGAAACGCCGGGCGCGGACGTTGGTGTCCAATACCCAGAGAGTGGCCTGGTGGTAGCCGGTTTGGGTAAGGGTGGCCAGGACCGTGTTCATGAGTGCTCTGCCGATCCCGCGGCCCCAGGTCTCCGGGATCAGATAGATCGTGGCGATCTCGCCCACGGACGCGGGGTCTTCGTCTTCGTCCCGCGTCGGCAGCAGCCCGGCGAACCCGACGACGTCGCCGCCGGTCTCGGCCACGAGGACTCCCCTGCAGGGCCAGGCTGTCTCGGCCAGCCGACGTTCCCAGCCGGGTTGCCGTTCCGCGGGGTCCAAGTCGTCGAGGTAGTCCTGGGGGACGAGTCCTCGATAGGCGGCTTGCCAGGACCGCACGTGGACGTCGGCGATCGCTCGGGCGTCAGCGCTCGTCGCCTGCCGAATACGCATCTGTACGTGATAGCGGCACGAGCAGGTGCCTGTCGAGTCGTTGATCGAGGGTCGACAGGCCGAGGAAGGCCGGCACAACGGAGGTGCGGTGGGCCGAAGGGCCACCCCCCACGCGCGCCTGAAGAGCAAGGGCCACGTCTCAAGAAGGAATAACAAACAAAACCAGATCA
>NZ_JBFAMX010001220.1:0-1339 GCF_040659615.1 Nonomuraea sp. NPDC049784 | reverse complement strand
CCACCGTCCAGGCGTCCTCGGCGGCGGCCGGGAACGGGTGCTCCGGAGCCAGCCGGTAGTCGACGGACACCACCACCGCGCCGGTGCGGATGGCCAGGTCGCGCCCGGCCGCGTCGTTGCGTTTGACGCTGCCGAAGACCCAGCCGCCGCCGTGGAAGTAGACGACGACCGGCAGCAGGCCGTCGCCGGGGTCGGCGCGGTAGATCCGGATGGGCACGCCCTCGGCCAGCTCGTCCCGGACGAAGGGCAGTTTCGTCAGCGGCCCCCGGTGGGCGGCCAGGCCGTCCTGCGCGCGCAGCTCCTGGATCCTGGCCAGGTCGAGCGTGGCCAGATCGGTGTTCAGATCCGACGGATAGAGGGCGACGTACTCCCGGGCCTGGGGGTGCAGCGTCATGATCGCAGCCTAGCGGGCCGCCTCGATGAACGCATCGAAGAGCCGGTCGTCGCCGTCACGCTCCGGGTGCCACTGGACACCCACGCCGAACCTGTGGCCCTGCAGCTCGATCCCCTCGACGATCTGGTCCTCGGCCCAGGCCACGGCCAGCAGGCCGCTGCCGAGGCGGCGTACGGACTGGTGGTGGGGCGCGGTGACCTCGACCCGGTCGCCCACGGCCTTGCCGAGCTTGCTGGAGACGCTGACCTGGATCGTGTGCCCGGCTCCGGGCTCGCCGTGGCGGTCGTTGTCGAGCACCTCGGGCAGCCAGGGGATCAGCGTGCCGCCCTGGGCGACGTTGAGCACGTGCATGCCCCTGGCGACGGCCAGGATGGGCAGGTCGGCCCGGACGGCGGCCCTGGCCAGGGCCAGCTCGAACCGGTCGCGGTGGCGCTGCGGCTCGGGCACGCGCTCGTCGCTCTCGCCGCCGTAGGTGTCCGCGCCGACCTCCGCGCCTCCGGCCAGCACGATGCCTTGGAGGCCGCGTACGTAGTCCTCGATGGCGGGCGTGCCGATCGGCGGCAGCATCACGGGCGCGCCCCCGGCCCGCCCGATCGCCTTGGCGTAGGCGGGAGGCGACAGCACGGCCTCGCGTACGTAGTCACTCCAGCGGGCGGCCTCGAGGTAGGCGGTGATACCGATCAGCGGTCGGGACATGCGATCTCCAGGGGGCATGGGAGCCGTGCCGCCATCAGCCTGTCGAGGTGACGGCCACATGCCCATCATGGCGCAGACTCTTTCCGTTATGTCACCTCTCCCAAAGATCTACCACTTCTGCCCCTCTGGGGTAGACGCGCAGTCCTCCGGCCAGGGCCCCTTCGGCGGGCGCGCGGGGTGGGGGGGTTCCCCGGTACGGGGGCTGCGGAGGGGGCAGCGGAGGGCGGCGCCGGGCGGGGGGGGGTGGTA
>NZ_JBFAMX010001219.1:0-1342 GCF_040659615.1 Nonomuraea sp. NPDC049784 | reverse complement strand
GCCGGCCTGCGCGGCCAGCCGGGGAAACGCGCTGGTGGCGATGGGCACGGCCAGCACCGCGTACGGCACCAGGTAGATCGCCCACGCGTAGTTGTAGACGGCGATGGCTCCGCTGCCGATCGCGTGGTTCGACAGCAGCACCACCACGATCATGGCGGCCTGCTGGGCGAGCAGCGCGGAGATCCCGGCCAGGGCCAGCCTGCGCACCTGGGCGGCCACCCCGTCGGGGAACCTCAAGGTCGGCCGCCACCGCAACCCCAGCCGGGCCGTGGGCCTGACCACGGCCAGCACCAGCGACAGCACCCCCAGGCTCGTGCCTGCCGACAGCGCCAGCTCGGCCGGCCCAGGCACCGTGGCAGGGTCGGTCACCCCACCGCTGAGCGGCACGAACAGGAGATAGGCCACGATGACGACGATGCTGGACACCAGCGGCGCGACCGCGGGCCCGGCGAAGCGCTTGTGCGCCTGCAGCACGCCGTAGAGCACGACGGCGACGCCGTACAGGGGGATCTGGGGCGCGAAGACGACCAGCATCCGGGCGGCGACCGCCGTCACGGCCCCGGCATCCTCGCACCCGTCGATGGCCGTGCCGAAGAACAGCCCGATGATCGGGCCGGCGAAGAGGGCGGTGAGCGCCCCCAACGGCACGAGGACGACGACCACCCAGGTCAGCAACGCAGAACTGATCCACCCGACCCGCTCACCGGCGGCTGAATGGTGGCCGATGTCGCCCTCGTCCGGAGCGAACGCCCCCGGCGCCCGGGCGGCCGCCCCCGCGAGCACCGGGACGACCATCCCCGCCAGAGCCCCGCCGACGACCACCTCGAAGATGATGTTGGGAATCTGGTTGGCCGTCATGTAGGCCGTGGCAAGGCAGTTGGTCCCCACCGTCTGCGCGAAGGCGTACTGCTTGGCGAAGCCCGCGATGCGCGCCAGCACGGTGATGGCCCCGATGAGCATCGCGCCGCCCGCGACCCCCCGCGCCGTCACCACAGACACCCGGCCTCCCCAGCCCCGCTCTCGACCCCGCTGACGCAGAACATCCTGGCAGGCCGTACCGACAAACGCGGTCTCACACAGGGTCGGCGGGACGGCGGCCGAGCATGTCGAGGCGGTTGAGCACGGGGTTGCCCGCGATGACCTTGGTGAAGCTGACCTTCTCCGCGGCGGCGGTCAGCGCCACGACGGTGCCCAGCAGGGCGTACCGGCCCGGCTTGCCCAGCTTGCTGACGGCGGCGAGCCCGAGCAGGGCGCCCAGGGCGTTGGCGCCGGCGTCGCCGAGCATGGCGCGTTCGCCGAGGTCCTCGGGCAGCAGCGCCGCGGCGGCGCCGAGCGGCACGGC
>NZ_JBFAMX010001218.1:0-1346 GCF_040659615.1 Nonomuraea sp. NPDC049784 | reverse complement strand
CCCTCCAGCGCCGCCTCGAGGTCCGCGCCAGTCTCGGGAAGCGTGGCATCCAGCTCTCGCATGACGGCGATCGCCGCCGAGCTCGCCAGCTCGCCCGCGGCGTGTCCACCCATCCCGTCAGCCACCACGAGCAACCGGCCACTCGCATAGCCGGAATCCTCGTTCTGCTCCCTGCGGCGGCCCACGTCTGATCCGGCGGCATAGCGGATGTTGTGCTTCATACCCTGCAGTAAATCATTGGTTGAAAGACTTCACAAGCAGATGCGCTGAAGACTCTTGTGAACTACTGTGGGCTGCATGAGCCACGACCCGACCGTCAACGCCGGTGACATCGCCCGGCTCGCCGGCGTCGGGCGTGCCGCGGTGAGCAACTGGCGCCGTCGCCACGACGACTTTCCTGATCCCATCGGCGGCACGGCCAACCAGCCGCTCTTCTCGCTGCGGCAGGTCGAGTCCTGGCTGCGCCACTATGGGAAGTCCTACCAGGTCTCCCTAGGAGATCGGGTGTGGCAACGCTTGAAAGCCGCAGGCGATTTGCGCCTGGGCGAGCTGGTGGCCCGGGCAGGCGCTCTGCTGACCAGCAGGGCGAACGCTCTGAGCAGCGGTCCGGCCGGCGCCGATCCGCGGGCGGGCGATGAAGTCGTCCCGGGCGTGGCGCGGGCCGGCGCCGAGGGTGAGCCGGGTGAAGGCGCGGAGGCGGCGGGGCAGGACCTCGAACCGGAGGGGCTGGAGCCGGAGTTGGCGGAGCTGGTGCTGGAGCTGGCCGAGCAGCATGGCGCGCTGACCGCGTACGAGTTCCTTTGTGAGCGCTATCTCGAGGCGCACTCCCGGCAACTCTCCGTGACCCGGGAGGACGTGGCCGGGCTCATGGTCAGGCTCGTACGCCCGGGCGGCACCACGATCCTCGACCCGGCCTGCGGCGTCGGCACGCTGCTCCTCGCCCCCACCCTCGCCCAGACGGAGCCGGGCGGGTCAGGCGCGGTCAAGGTGCTCGGGCAGGAGCTCAGCGAGACCTCGGCGGCCATCACCGCCTCCAGGCTCCGGTTGCGCGGCATCGAGGCCGAGGTCGTGGCCGGTGACTCGATGCGCCACGACGCGTTCCCCGGCGAGAAGGCCGACGCCGTGGTGTGCGACCCGCCGTTCAACGAGCGGGCCTGGGGTTATGAGGAGCTGACCGGCGACCCGCGCTGGGAGTACGGCCTGCCGCCGCGCGGGGAGCCGGAGCTGGCCTGGGTCCAGCACTGCCTCACCCACGTCAAGCCGCGCGGCCTGGTCGCCATCCTCATGCCGCCGGCCGCCGCCAGCCGCAAGGCGGGCCGCCGCATCCGCGCCAATCTCCTGCGCGC
>NZ_JBFAMX010001217.1:0-1350 GCF_040659615.1 Nonomuraea sp. NPDC049784 | reverse complement strand
GCCCGGCAGTGCCTGGCCGCACTGGTTCCGATGGGCCAGCGGCGCAGCGCGTTCGCGCTCGACTCGATGCTGGTCGAGCTGTCGTACATGGTGGGTCCCGCCCTCGCGGTGGCGGGGCTGACGGCGTTCGGCAGCGGGGTGACGATGACCGTCATCGGGGTCGGCACGGCGGCCGCCGGCCTGGGCCTGATCGCGCTCAACCCGCCCACCCGGTCGGCCGAAGAACTGGAGGAGAACGCGACGAAGGTGCCGCGGCGGCAGTGGATCACGTCCGGGTTCGCGGCGCTGCTCGGCACGACCGCGGCGGCCACGTTCGTGCTCACGGCGACCGAGCTGTCGCTGGTCGCGACCATCAATCAGGCCGGACAGACCGAGTGGGTGGGTCTCGCCGTGGCCGTCTGGTGTGTTTACTCTCTCATCGGCGGCTTCGTATACGGTGGCCTGTCGCGTGGCTTCTCGCCCCTGGCGCTCATCGCCTCCATGGGCCTGCTCACCATCCCGGTGGGGCTGGTGAGCGGCGGCTGGCAGTGGCTGGTCCTGGCGCTCGTTCCGGCCGGTCTGCTCTGCGCGCCGTCGCTGTCGTCCTCGGTCGACGTGCTCTCCCGGTGGGTGCCCGCCGGGGCGAGAGGTGAGGCGATGGGCTTCCACGGCACGGCCCTGCTGATGGGCGGCGCGACCGCGGCTCCCATCGTGGGGGCCGTGATCGACGGGAGCGGACCGGCGTGGGGGTTCGTGATCGCGGGCCTGGTGGGCATGGGCATGGTGCTCGTCGCCGCCCCGTTCTGGTCCCGCCGCCCGCCTGAGGCTCCCACCGTGCCGCTCGAGGAGGAAGGGGCGGTGACGGGCGTCGAACCGGCGACCACTTCACCCTCCACGGGGTGAGCTATGGGGCGCGTTGTCCGCGCGTTAAGCGCGGGCTCCGGCCCACAGGGCCGGAGCACTTGGCAACGGGCTGAGGCGTCATCGGTGCTCGGTGCTCGGTGCTTCGGTTGCGACGGGTACGGGGCCTAACTCGGTCGCACGAGGAGCCTCGCCGAAGGTGCAGGGCCCGACTTCGGCTGGGCCTCGTTGAAGGCGGCCAGCGGAAGGGGACCGCGGCGGACGGCGCGGGGCCAGGCTGGGCAGAGGCGCGGCCGAGCCAGGGGCGGCTGAGGCAAGGGCCGGGGCTGGGGCGGCTGAGCCAGGCCGTGCCGCTGGCGAGTGGCTTGCCGCCACGCCCTCAGAGGGGCGGCGCGGAGCGGTGGACGGCGTGAATGCGCTGGCCGGACGGGGTGTCGTCGAGGCGGGGCCGCCGGTGGTGACAGGGGCATAAACGGCCGTCTCGGCGGTGTTGGCCAGAGTTAACCCAGG
>NZ_JBFAMX010001216.1:0-1356 GCF_040659615.1 Nonomuraea sp. NPDC049784 | reverse complement strand
GACGCCGTCTTCGACATCCGGCCCGCGGACGAGCGGTCCTTCTTCAATCTGGGAGATGGCAAATGATCCAGTCATCGCCCGATGAGCTCGCCGCCGAGGCCGGCTGGTTCGGGACGGCCGCCGACGCTCTGCCGGACGATGCCGCCGACAGTGTCCTGATCGGCCGGATCTGGGATCCCCTCGTCGAAGGGCCCTCACCCGTGGTGGTCCGCGACGGGGAAGTCATCGACATCAGCGCGGAGTTCCCGACGGTCCGCGACATCTGCGAGCTGCCGGAACCCGCTGCCGTGGTCTCCGGGCTCGATGGCCGGCGTGTCGGCGGCTTCAGGGACGTGCTGGCCAACACCGGGGCCGCGGACCGGGACCCTACACGGCCCTGGCTGCTCGCACCGGTCGACCTCCAGGCGCTCAAGGCCGCCGGGGTGACCTTCGCCGTCTCGATGATCGAGCGCGTCATCGAGGAGCGGGCCGGCGGCGACATGGTACTGGCGGCGGACATCCGCCGGCGGATGTCCGCCGGCGTTGGTGCCGACCTTCACGACCTGTCGCCAGGTTCCGAGGAGGCGGCGCGGCTGAAGAGCCTGCTCGTCGCCGAGGGCGTCTGGAGCCAGTACCTGGAGGTCGGGATCGGCCCGGATGCCGAGATCTTCACCAAGGGTCAAATCCTCTCCGCCATGGGAACCGCGGTGCCCGTCGGGGTGCTCGCCGCCTCGACCTGGAACAACCCGGAGCCCGAGGTGTCGCTCATCGTCCAGTCGAGTGGCCGGATCGTGGGGGCGACGCTCGCCAACGACGTCAACCTCCGGGATGTCGAGGGCCGATCCGCGCTCCTGCTGCCGATGGCGAAGGACAATAACGCGTCGTGCGCGCTCGGCCCCCTCATCCGGCTCTTCGACGAGCGGTTCGACCTGGAACAGGTACGCGGCCTCGTGGTGCGGCTGGACATCGAAGGCGAGGACGGCTTCCGCCTTGAGGCGGTCTCGGAGATGGCGCGGATGTCACGCGATCCGGAAGCGCTGGTGCGGCAACTGATCGGCCCGCACCATCACTATCCCGACGGCGCGGTCCTCATGCTCGGCACGATGTTCGCGCCCATCCAGGACCGCGACCACCCTGGCGAAGGGTTCACGCACAAGACCGGCGATGTGGTGAGGATCAGTTCCCCCGCGCTCGGCACCCTGGTCAACCGCGTCCAGCACGCCGAGGACTGTGCACCTTGGGGCTTCGGAGTCCGCGATCTCATGGGAAATCTCATGAAGAGAGGACTGTTGTGAGCACCGTCATCACAGTCGATCCAAGGGAGGCCGGCGCCGCGAAACCGACCTCAAGCCTCTGAGGCGGATGCCGATGAGCGTG
>NZ_JBFAMX010001215.1:0-1357 GCF_040659615.1 Nonomuraea sp. NPDC049784 | reverse complement strand
AGTGGATGGCCGCGTACGCCAGGCCGCTCCCGGCCGCCGTGATCGGGCACCTGCTCGGCCTCGACCCGGCCGACGTGCCCGGCGCGATCCAGGCCGGCAACAGGGCCGAGGACCTGCTGTTCACGCCGATGCCGGAGGAGCGGCAGGTCGCCGCGGCGCGCGATGTGGCGGCGCTGCGGCGCTCGCTGGACGCGCACGCCGCCAGGTCGAGGACCAGGACAGCCTGACCGGCGAGCTGTCGCGCGGCCTCGCCCCCGGCCCCGGCGAGCCGACGCCTGAGCAGCGCGACGAGATCGTGGCCAACACGCAGAACGTCATGCTGGCCGGCCACCTCACCACGACCGCGCTGCTCGGCACCGTCGTGCACCGCCTGCTGCGCGACCGCCGTCAGTGGGAGCTGCTGTGCGGGCGGCCGGAGCTGGCGGGCGCGGCCGTCGAGGAGGCGGCCAGGTTCGAGGCGCCGGTGCAGGGCTTCCGCCGCACGGTGACCAGGCCCCTGGAGCTGGCGGGGACCGCACTGGGAGAGGGCGACGCAGTGTTCGTGTCGTTCGGCTCGGCGGGGCGGGACGAGGCGGTGTTCGAGCGGCCGGACGAGTTCGACATCGCCCGGGAGCCGGCGCGGCACCTGTCGTTCGGCCACGGCGTGCACGGCTGCCCGGGCGCACTGCTGGCCCGCGAGCAGCTCAGGATCACCCTGGAACTGCTCGTACGCGAGCTGCCCGGCCTACGCCTCGCCGGCGAGGACGTCGTCATGGCGGCCACGCTCATCCACCGGGCCCCCGAGGAGCTCTTCCTCGCCTGGTGAGCGGACGCCTGCGTGCAACACCAATGGCACGGCCAGCGCCACCGCCATGGACAGCACGGCGGTGCCCGAGTCGTTGACCAGCATGCCCACCACGCCGCTGACCAGCGCCCCGACGAGCCCGGCCCGCAGCATGGGCGCCCGCGCGAACGCCCTGGGCACGATGCCCGCGCTGATCTGCCCGGGCCGCAGCACGGCGAAGACCAGGAAGGCCAGGCCGGCCAGGACGATCGGCATGAGGTTCGGGGAGAGCATGGTGTTGAGCATGGCGCCCAGCTTGCGGCCGATCATGGGCCAGAACGTCCCGTCGATCACCTGCCCCACGAACCTCCCCAGGTGCGTCTGCAGCGCGGGCGGCCGCAGGTGGTCGAGGACCGCGATGACGGAGACGGCCACCCCGCCGAGCACGCAGAACGCGGCCAGCTTCACCACCGACACCCGCTTGCCCGCGACGAGCAGCGCGGTCACCGCGATGCCGGGCACGAACGCGATCACGCCGCCGAAGTCGCTGCCCACGCCCGGCCAGCCGGCCAGCAGCATCGCGGCCACACCGAG
>NZ_JBFAMX010001214.1:0-1357 GCF_040659615.1 Nonomuraea sp. NPDC049784 | reverse complement strand
GTCGTACGCGAGGTCGGTGAAGTCGCGCCGCAGGAACAGGCGGTAGGCCAGCGCGGCGGCGAGGACCGCCCACGCGAGGCTCACCGCGAGGCCGATGAGGAGGGGGCCCGCCTGCGCCGGGCTGGTGAAGAGCCCGCGCCAGGCGAGGAAGGCGTGGCTCGGCAGGGCCAGCTGCAAGGCCACCGGCAGCGGGAGCAGCTGTGCGAGCTGCAGCGCCAAGGCGAGCAGTAGGGGCATCAGCAGCCCCATCGGAGAGCGGCCGAGGGCGATTGAGCCGAGGAGGCCGACCGCGGCGAACGCCAGCGTCGGCGCCAACGCGCAGACCCACGAGAGCAGGACCGTGCCGGCCGCGTCCGCCGGGGCGAGGAGATGGCCGTCCAGTCCGATGAGCGGCCGGTTGCCGGCCACGACCAGGCCCCCCGCGACGCTCGAAGCGGCCAGTCCGGCCGCCAGCAGCAGGATCACGGTGAGGCTGGCAAGGGTCTTCGCCACGAAGATCCGCCGCGGGGAGCGGACCGCAACGAGGAGGTGGCGCCAGGTGCCCAGCCGGTCCTCGACGGCGAAGACGTCGCCGGCGACCAGCGCCGTCAGCAGCGGGAGCGCCCAGCTGCACGCGAAGTCCAGCACGACCAGCGACCCCGCCCAGCCGGTCGCGTTCATCGAGCGGCCGAAGACCGTGTCGGTGGGTAGCGAGCTCTGCAGGCTCACCGCGGCCACGAAGGCCGCGGGAGCGAGCCAGCAGGCGAGCAGCAGCAGGCGGATCCGCCACTGGGAGAGCAGCTTGACCAGCTCGAACCGGTAGCCGTGCAGCACGGGCGCCGGCCGGGCGCCGGCCCGGGGTTCGGTGACGGTCGAGGTCATCGCAGGTCCTCCCGGTCGGTCTGTGCGGGTACGGTCCCGGTCAGGGCCAGGTACGCGGCTTCGAGCGGCGCCACCACGGGCCCCAGCTCTCGGAGCGCCACGCCGGCTTGCACGAGCCGTACGACCAGCTCGTCTAGGGCCGTCACCGGCCCGCGGACGACGACGGTGTCCGATCGTTGACCGGGGTCGCGGCCAGGCAGGACGCGGAGCCCGGGCGTCTCTGACGCCAGCCGGTGAGCGGCCTCCGGGTCGGAGGTGAGCAGCCGGTAGTCGAGCTCGCCACTCTCGGCGGCGAGCTTGCTCACCGGCCCGGAGAAGACGACCCGCCCGGTGGCGAGGATGGTGACCTCGGAGCACAGCGCGGCGAGGTCGTCCATCCGGTGGCTGGAGAGGACCACCGAGACACCGCCGCCGCACCTCGTCGAGGTGACCAGGACCGCCATGCTGATCACGATCATGAACATCATGATCGCCACTGACGACGACGATCCGCTGC
>NZ_JBFAMX010001213.1:0-1358 GCF_040659615.1 Nonomuraea sp. NPDC049784 | reverse complement strand
GGTGACAGTAGCCCCGCAGCGCAGGTCCACCCCGTGCCTCCGCTGCATTCCGGCGGCAAGCTTCGACAGTGTGCCGCCGAGCGCGCCCACCAGGGGTGCGGGGCCGCGCTCGGTGACCGTGACCTCCAGTCCCCGTTCCCGGCAGGCCGAGGCGACCTCCGAGCCGGTGAAGCCGCCGCCGATCACCAGGACCCGCCGCGGCCCGGCGGCGAGCCGCTCGGCCAGCCGTCCGGCGTCATCGCAGGTGCGCAGGGTGAACACCCCGTCCAGGGCGGCCTCCTCCGGGTTGGGCCAGGGCCGCGCCCGGGTCCCGGTTGCGATCAGCAGCCGGTCGAAGGGCAACGACTCGCCGTCGGCCAGCACCACCCGTTTCCCGAGGGGGTCCAGACCGGTGGCCCGCACCCCGAGCCGCCAATCGGCGTCCGGGTCCCGGCGCATCGGCAGCCCGGTGGCGTCCGCCGCCGCCTGGCCGAGCAGCACCTGTTTGGACAGCGGCGGCCTGTCGTAGGGCGGACAGGGCTCATCTCCCACCACGGTCAGTGAGCCGGTGAAGCCCTCCTCGCGCAGCGTCTCGGCGGCTCGCAGCCCGGCCAGCGACGCGCCGATGATGACGATCCGGCCCTCCCGCAGGTCACCGGCCACCAGCGTTCACCTCCTCACCGAGGAGGATGGCCTGGACCGGGCACGCCGCCGCGGCCTGGCGCACGCGCTCCAGCTGGTCGTCGGGGACGGCCGGGTCGTACAGCAGCGCCTCCTCCCCGTGCAGGTGGAACACCTCGGGCGCGAGGAACACACACTGCGCATAGCCCTGGCAGCGGGTGAGGTCCACAACGATCCGCATCCCACCACTCCCTCCGTCACCTCACCCCTGTTCCTGTCCAGAACAGCAGCCCAAAAGTCGGACATTAAGGCAATAATCGGGAGATCACCTGACTGCTGCGCCGGGGACGGGCCTCCTCGAAGGCCAACCCCTTCCTGTTGGGGTCTGGTGGCACGTTCGCTATTGCGCCGTCCACCTTAAGTTCAGCGCGGCTGAAGGTCTTTCAGCGGAGAACTCGCCTTCAGGAGGCTGAGGCTCGTCGGTGACTCAGCTACCGCTTCTTGCCTCAGCTCAGCGGCCCGGCTGACCTGAGCTGAGGCAATTGCGCGTCTTGCTGGGACGGGGGTCGTGGTGGAGGAGGTCAGGCGGTGATGTCGGCCTCGATGTGGGTGACGGCGGTCATGGCGCCGTAGGCGAGGAGGAAGACGGTGCAGTGGTCGCTGAGGCGGCGGGCCGAGCGCGGCATGCGCCTGGCGGGCCTCGAGGTCCGTACGGCCACCCTCGAAGACCTGTTCCTGGACCTCGCGAGGAGCGCCCG
>NZ_JBFAMX010001212.1:0-1359 GCF_040659615.1 Nonomuraea sp. NPDC049784 | reverse complement strand
CTAGGGCCTGTTTCAGAAGTGGATCACCTGGGTGGTCCACTTCCGAGACGATCTTTGTGTGGGTCGGGGTGATTTGACCGTCGCGCAGTGGGCGATGCTGGAGCCGCTGTTGCCGGTGGGCAGGAAGGCGGGCCGTCCGCCGCTCTGGGCGAAGCGGCAGCTCATCGACGGGATCCGGTGGCGACTTCGGACGGGTGCGCCATGGCGGGACGTGCCCGAGCGGTATGGGCCGTGGCAGACGGTGTACGGACTGTTTCGCCGCTGGCAGCGGGACGGAGTCTGGGCGCGCATCCTTGTCGCGTTACAGGCACGAGCCGATGCCGAAGGGCTGATCACCTGGGATGTGTCGGTGGATTCCACCATCGTCCGCGCGCACCAGCACGCCGCCGGTGCGCGAAGAGATGGGGATGCGCAGAAGGAACCACCCGGCGGGTCTTGTACGGAACCGGACGATCACGGGCTGGGCCGATCGCGTGGCGGTCTTACCACCAAGACGCACCTGGCCGTCGAACAGGGGCAAAAGCCGCTGTCGGTGGTGATCACGGCTGGGCAGCGGGGCGACTCCCCGCAGTTCAGATCGGTGCTGGAGGGGATCCGGGTGCCGCGTCCAGGCGGCGGTCGCCCCCGTACTCGCCCTGATCGAGTCCGCGCCGACAAGGCCTACTCCTCTCGCGCCAATCGCTCCTACCTGCGCCGGCGTGGTATCAAATGCACCATCCCCGAAAAGAAGGACCAGGCGGCCCACCGCCGCAAACGCGGGTCACACGGCGGCCGACCTTACGCCTTCGACAAGGTCGACTACCGCGAGCGCCACGCTGTCGAATGCGCGATCAACCGGCTCAAGCGCAACCGCGCCGTGGCCACGCGGTACGACAAGCTGGCCGTCCGCTACGAAGCGACCGTACACATCGCCTGCATCAACGAGTGGTTGTGACCACACTCTTGCCACGATGGTCCTGCACAATCTGATCAACAGTGACCCGTACGCCTGGAAAGGAACCAATAGTGGGGCGCGAGCACATCCGGCTGAAGGCGGAAAGCGAGGGCGGCGAACTCATCATGGAGCCGTCCGAGGACGCCCTCTACGAGATGATCAATGAGCTCGCCCACCCCGCCAACACCTTCGTCATCGTCGAACCCGACGAAGACGATCCCGCCTGGTTCGCCTCCGTCGCCTGCCTCGACGACGGCACCTACGAGGTCGAATACCGCGACCCGCTTCGTCGGTATCACCGTCTTGACACCGCGACCGACCCAAGGCGTATCGCTACCGACGTCACCATATGGACTGCTCAGGCATCTCGAGCACACGCAGCCCTCAGCCGAGACTCCTCACCCGACTTCTGAAACAGGCCCTAG
>NZ_JBFAMX010001211.1:0-1362 GCF_040659615.1 Nonomuraea sp. NPDC049784 | reverse complement strand
CTCGGCGCGGGCGTCCTCCACGGTGAGCGCCAGGTGGGCCGCGCCCGGCAGGTGGCGTGCCGGGTCACGGGGGGCGCCCTTCGGGCGTACGTACTCGACCAGCTCCAGGTCGTGTGTGGAGACGCCGCGCGGCTGGCCGGGCACGGCGAGCTGGGCCACGCGCAGCACGGCGTCGGGATAGCCGACGAGCCTGCGGGTGTAGTCGTTGTCCTGCTCCTGCCGGTGCACCAGCGTGAACCCGAGCAAATCACGGTAGAACGCCACGGACCTGTCGAGGTCGGCGACCGTGAAGGAGAAGTGCCAGACGCCTCTCATCCTTCGACCAACCTCCTGACTCCTTCCGCGATGCGCGCGGCGTCGGGGACCAGGGCCTGCGCGAGCACGGGCGCGGCGGGCATCCGCACGTCGGGGGCGCCGATCCTGATCGGCGGCGCGGCCAGCGGCACTCCGGCCCCCGCGACGCGGGCCACGACCTCGGCGCCGAAGCCGCCGGTGACGTTCGCCTCGTGGACGACCGCCAGCCTGCGGGTGCGGCGCGCGCTCTCGATGACCGCCTCGGTGTCGAACGGGTTGAGCCACGGCGTCTCCAGCACCTCGGCCTCGACCCCCTCGCGGGCCAGGGCGCCGGCCGCCTCCAGCACCCGGTGCGTCATCGCGCCCCAGGTGACCACGGTGACGTCGGAGCCCGCGCGGCGGGTGCGCGCCCCGCCCATCGGCCGGACCGGCCCGTCCGTCCTGACCGATTCCTTCGGGCCCGCGTACAGCGTGCGGTTCTCGATCACCAGCACCGGGTCGTCGCAGTGCACGGCGGTCACCAGCAGGTCGTACGCGTCCTGCGGCGTGCTCGGCATGCACACCCGCAGCCCCGGCACGTGCAGGAACAGCGCCTCCAGGCACTGGGAGTGCTGCGCGCACGCGCCCGGCGCGTTGCCCTGCTGGGTGCGGATGGTCAGCGGGGCCCGCAGCCGGCCGCCCGACACGTACCGGACGTTGGCCGCCTGGTTGACGATCTGGTCCAGCGCCACGAGCGAGAAGTCGGCCCACATGATCTCGACGATCGGGCGGCGGCCCATCATCGCCGCGCCCACAGCGCTGCCGAGGATCGCCGACTCGCTGATCGGGGTGTCGAACGCGCGGTCGCCGTACTGCTTGCGCAGCCCCCTGGTCACGCCGAACACGCCGCCGGGCACGGCGACGTCCTCGCCGTACACCAGGGTCTCCGGCAGCTCCTCCATGAGCCGGTGCAGGGCCGCGTTCACGGCCTCGCCGTAGGACAGTTCACGCATACAGGTGCTCCCTCGCGGTGGCGGGGTCGGCGAGCGGCGCGGCGAGCGCGGCCGCGGCGGCGGACTCCATCTCGGC
>NZ_JBFAMX010001210.1:0-1368 GCF_040659615.1 Nonomuraea sp. NPDC049784 | reverse complement strand
CGGGCATACAGACCCAGACGCGGTGGGGCAACGCCGCGTTCCTGGACAGCGATCTGGTGCTGGCCGTGGGCGCCCGCTTCGGGTCATCCGCGTGGCGGCGGCGTCCATCTGAGGTTGTGGTTCGCCGAGCGGTTCGCCGAGCGGCTCGGCGTTCCCGACCTGGCCGGCGCGCCCTACCTGGCGTGGTACGCCCGCCTGCTGGGCGCCCAGGTGGGCGGCGACGCCGACCTGCACTCGCCGCCACCCGTCACGGGGCTGCTCAAGCTGGGCAGGGGCGCGTCGGTCGAGCAGGAGGTCGATCTCCGCGGCCACTGGTACGACGGCGACCGGCTGCACATCGGCGAGATCAGGATCGGTGCCGGCGCGAGGGTCGGTTCCCGATCGACGCTGCTGCCTGGCACGAGAATCGGAAAGAACGCCCAGATCGCCCCTGGAACGGCGGTCGCCGGCAGCGTGCCGGCCGGCCAGTTCTGGGCCGGCGCCCCGGCGTTCAGACAGGGCAAGTCACGCAGGTCGCGGCCCGCGGAGCGGCCTGCCCGCTCCCGGTTCTGGGCCGCACTGTACGGGCTGACCGCCGTCGTGCTCAGCCTGCTCCCGGCGGTCGCGGCCGGAACCGGGCTCGTGGTCCTGGCCGTGTTCGCCGGCGACGCGCGCACGCTCGGCCAGGCCCTGGCCGCCGCTCTGCCGGGCGTGCCGCTGGCGACGATCGCCGGCATGACCGCCTTCGCGCTGGTCACGCTGCTCAGCGTGCGGCTGCTCGGTATCGGCCTGCACGCGGGCCGCCATCCGGTCCACAGCCGCCAGGCCTGGCAGGCGTGGGCGACGGGGCGGCTGATGGCGTCGGCGCGCGTCTGGCTGTTCCCGCTGTATGCCAGCGTCCTGACGCCCGCGTGGCTGCGGGCGCTCGGCATGAAGGTGGGCCGCGGCGTCGAGCTCTCCACGGTTCTCGCGCTGCCCACGATGACGTCCGTCGGAGACGGCGCCTTCCTGGCCGACGACACGATGGTCGCCCCGTACGAGCTGGACGGCGGCTGGATGCGCATCGCCTCGGCGCGGATCGGCAAGCGCGCCTTCCTCGGCAACTCGGGGATGACCGCGCCCGGACGCAAGGTGCCCAAGGACGGCCTGGTCGGGGTGCTGTCGGCGACGCCGAAGAAGGCCAGGTCCGGTTCGTCGTACGTGGGCATGCCGCCCATGGAGCTGCGCCGTACCGCCGAGGAGGCCGATCGGAGCCGCACCTATCACCCGCCCGCCCGGTACAAGGTGGCCAGGGCGCTGGTCGAGGCGTTCCGCGTGGTGCCAGCGATGTGCGCGGTCGCGCTCGCCGTCCTGGTCGCCGCCGCCTTCGAGTGGCTCGCGGCCGGCTAC
>NZ_JBFAMX010001209.1:0-1376 GCF_040659615.1 Nonomuraea sp. NPDC049784 | reverse complement strand
GGCGGCCGGGGCGAGCGCGAACAGGTCACGTCCCCCGCCGGCCAGCACGCCGTTCGCACAGACGAGGAACGGCACCGGCCCCGCGGGAGCACCCACGAACCGGCGGGGCTCGCCCGACCAGGCGGAGACCCGCAGCAGCCCGCCCGCCACGCTGATCCACAGGGAGCCCGCGCACACGACCATGCCGCCGCGCTCGAGCGTGCCCAGGTCCACCTCCTTGGGGCCGCCGCGCAGCAGGGTGTCGCGTTTCGACGTCCACCACAGGCGTTCACCCTCGATCGCGCACAGGTCGAGGCCGGGTAATGCCGCCGGCTCGCCGAGGTGGCCCGGCCCGATGAGCCTGCGTGCCTGGCCGGCGCCGACTGCCCAGATCTCCCCGCCGCCCGCGAGCACCCGTCCCTCGAAGCGCGCGCTGGCGACCGGCACGCCGCCCTGGTCGAGCCAGTACACCCGGTCGGCCGAGGTGCCCGCCAGGGTGCCCTGCGGGAGGGAGTCCACGGGCGGGGCCGCGGCGAACGTCCTGGGCACCACCACGGTCCCCGCCAACGCCCCTGGCATGCCCGCCGTGCCGGCCACCGTGCCCGGCACCGCCGCCAGGGAGCGTAACTCCGGCAGCTCGCCGCCGTCGTCGGCGTCCAGCGGCGTGCCGGACGTCGTGTAAGCCCGCACCCCGCCGGTGCTCACGCACCAGACGGAGGTGCCGTCCGACGCGGCCGCCCGGACAGGACTCGGCAGCTCGATCCTCGTGACGGCGACGTCCATGCGCCGACCATAACCGCCTGGAATCCCCCGTGCCGGACACGGGTGCCCGGATGCGGAGGGATCCCGGCATCAACCGAGGTCAGCGAGGCTGAGATCATTGGACGCATGCGTGTTGTGGTGATCGGGAGCGGCATCGTCGGAGCGAGCGCGGCCTACTACCTGAGCCTGCGCGGCGCGGCGGTGACCGTGGTGGACGGCGGCTACCCTGGCGAGGCGACCCATGCGGGGGCGGGCATCGTGTGCCCGTGGGTGGACCACCCGGAGGACGACGACTGGTACCGGCTCACCCGCGAGGGCGCCCGCCACTACCCCGGGCTGGTGGAGGCGCTGGGCGAGGACATCGGGTACGCCACGGTGGGCGCCCTGCTGGTGGCCGAGGACCCGGTCGATCTGGAGCCGGTGCGCGCCCTGCTGCGCCGCCGCTATCCCGACGCGCCGGAGATGGGGGAGATCACCGACGTGCCCACCCCGTCCGAGTTGTTCCCGCCGCTGTCCGACACACTGAGCGCGCTGCTCGTGCCGGGCGCCGCCCGGGTGGATGGCTGCTCGGTGCGCGACGCGCTGCTGCGCGCCGCCGTCGCCCACGGCGCGGAGGTGCGCACGGGCGCCGCGAC
>NZ_JBFAMX010001208.1:0-1380 GCF_040659615.1 Nonomuraea sp. NPDC049784 | reverse complement strand
GCGGCCCGCCAGCCGCGCCAGCCGTCCCGCCGCCACTGCCCCTCTCATGGCCGCCGCCATGAGGTTGGGCCGCTGCGCCCTCGTGACCGCCGTGGCCAGCAGCACGGCGTCGCAGCCCAGCTCCATCGCCAGCGCGGCGTCGCTGGCCGTGCCGATGCCCGCGTCGAGCACCACCGGCACCGAGGCGGCCTCGACGATCAGCTCGATGTTGTGCGGGTTGCGGATGCCGAGGCCCGAGCCGATCGGCGCGCCCAGCGGCATCACGGCCGCGCACCCCGCCTGTTCCAGCCTGCGCGCCAGCGCCGGATCGTCCCCGATGTACGGCAGCACCACGAACCCGTCGGCCACCAACCGCTCCGCCGCGTCGAACGTCTCGATCGGATCGGGCAGCAGCGTCCGCTCGTCGGCGATGACCTCCAGCTTGACCCAGTTCGTGCCGAGCGCCTCCCTGGCCAGCCGCGCCGTCAGCACGGCCTCGCCCGCGGTGAAGCAGCCCGCCGTGTTGGGCAGCACCTTGATGTCCCGCTTGCGCAGCACGTCGAGGACCGAGCCGCGGGAGCTCGGGTCGAGCCGCCGCATGGCCACCGTGGTCAGCTCGGTGCCCGACGCGGCCAGCGCCTGGTCGAGCACTTCCAGCGAGGGCGCGCCGCCGGTCCCCATGATGAGCCGGGAAGCGAACTTCTCCCCGGCGATGATCAGATCATCCACCTTGCACCGCCGTCAGAACCTCCACCCGGTCACGGTCGCCGAGCGCCGTCGTCTCCCACGAGCTCCGCGTGACCACCTCGTCGTTCACGGCCACGGCCACTCCGGTGGTGGCCGAGGTCAATGTGCGTACGGCCTGCGCCACGGTCGTGCCGTCGGCCACCTCGTGCGCGGCCCCGTTGATCGTCACAATCATGAAATTTCCCGAAACCTTCCAGGCGCGCACAGCGCCGCCAGCTCGCCCTCTCGGCCCAGCAGGATGTCCGCCGTCAGCGGGGCCAGCAGCACGCCGCCCCGGTGGTGCCCGGTGGCCAGCGCGAGCCCCGGCGTGCCGCTCGGGCCGATCACCGGCAGGTTGTCCGGAGTGCCCGGCCGCAGCCCGGCGACCACGTCGGCGACCTCCAGCTCGGTGACGCCCGGCACCAGCTCCCTGGCGTCCCGCAGCAGCTCGTAGAGCCCGCCCGCGGTCACCCGGGTGTCGAACCCCATCTCCTCCTGGGTCGCCCCCACCACCAGCTCGCCGTCGCCCCGGGGAACGAGGTAGACCGGCGTGCCGTGCACGGTGCCGCGTACGCAGCGGGCGCGTCGTGGCCGAACTGCTCGGCCCCGAGAAATGACCGCTACCTCGCCCCCGGATACGACTCCAGGCAATGCCATCCGAATCCGGTCCCTGAC